>NZ_JAAHIE010000959.1:0-2108 GCF_010671945.1 Moorena sp. SIO4E2 | reverse complement strand
TCCATCACATCAGCATAAGTCTGAAACGGTCCAGTTTTTCCATCGGAAGCGGTTAGGTCTTTCACCAAAGCCGCCTTATCTTTAGCAACCCTGATTCTATTTCCAGCCATTGTCTTGGTGTCTACTTCTAATACATTTTATGCACAAGCCTAATCCCAAAAAGCGTAAAGTGCGGTAATCTATTTATTATACCATATAGCAGTTTTCAATTTGGTAAGGTACAGACTCCCTGGTTTTAGGCAACAGGGAACATTTAACAGGGAATAGAGAAGAGGGAACAGGGAAAAAAACCTGTGTACCTCATTAGGCTAGAAACCGCTAAATTTACCCCTTAAAACTCCCTTAGCTAGCCATAAGCCAGGCTTTTACCAACCATGAAAGCCAGTAAATTGTAAAGAAAACTAAACATGAAGAAACGTAAACGAATAGCCTCTTTAGGGCTCCGAAATGAATTGTGATAATTTTTGTTCCCTGTTCCCTATTCCCTGTTCCCTATTCCCAGATCCGCTGTTCCCTTTGCTATTAGAGATCTATTACTTGGTGTTTCATAGATTAACGTAATTTTGAATTGAATGATGAAGACTTGTAAGCAACTAGTTTATTTGAGTGCGATCGCAATCCTACTTTTACTGACTAACCTATCCTGTTCATCCCCTGGCCGACCGGACCCCCTGAAAACCAGCGATCGTGCAAAGGTAGTCGTGAAAACGATTCAGGAGGCAAACACTGGCATTTCCAAGCAAGATCGAGAAACTAAATATTGCAAAATGGCTTGTTCTAAATTTGTCTTCTACCGTGGCACTAACCAACTATTTTGGAAAGATTTTGCTGGGGATAGCCGCCTCAAGGATTTTGGAAATGCCAAAACCAAGATTTGGTTATCAGGAGATATGCATGCCGAGAACTTTGGGGCATATGATAATAATCGAGGGGAAATCGTTTACTCACTCGATGACTTTGATGATGGGATTATTGCCGATTACCAATATGATGTCTGGCGCATGGCAGCTAGTTTAGCATTGGTCGGTCGTCAGAATGGTTTGTCTGCTGAGGAACAGAACAACGGGATTGATGCCTTTAGTGAGTCCTATCTTGATACTATGGCCTCCTATCGGGGTAATGATCGTGAACTGGAGACTTACTTCACTAAAGACAATACCTATGGGAAGTTGGATGACTTCCTAGAAGGAGTCGAAGCCAACGAAAGCCGCCAAAAAATGTTGAAAAAATGGACAGAACTGGATGGAAATCAGCGTCGCTTCAATCTATCTAAGGTTAAGTTAGGCAAACCTACTGCTTCCGAGCGACAGGATATTGAGAATGCGATCGCAGATTATAAGAAAACGTTGACAAAAAAGTTTAAATATGATAACAACTACTTCCGAGCCAAAGATATTGCGCAACGTTTACTGGCTGGCACTGGTTCCTTAGGAATACCACGCTATTATGTCCTGATTGAAGGCGAGACGTCTTCCCAGGATGATGACCGGATCTTGGACATTAAATTCCAATCTTCCCCTACTGCCTATGATTACCTGAGTCAGGAGGAACGGGAAAACTATGATAAAAATTTTAACAATGAGGGTCAACGTCATGCTTTAGCCTATCGAGCCTTAACCAAGCACACCGATAATCACCTGGGCTGGATGAAACTAGGGGATGGGTATTACTCAGTGCGAGAGCGATCGCCATTTAAAGAAACCTTTGATATCACTGAGCTAACTAAAGAGAAACGCTTTGTTAAGCTAGCTGAACAATGGGGTGAAGTGTTGGCAACAGCTCACGCACGAGCTGACAAAGATTTTGATGCCACCTTAGTGCCTTATTCCATAGACAAACAGGTGGATAAGTTGACTGACGGTCGCCACAAGGAGTTTCGGCAATTGGTAAGGGAAGTGGCTTTAACTTATGCTGATCAAGTTGAGAAGGACTATGGTTACTTTCTCGAAAAGCTGAAACCCAATAGCTGCTCTAGCGGCAGTTGTGACTAATCGTTTTAGTTTAATTGGCTTTGGTAAAATATAATGCGTTGATATGGCACAGGGGGAAGGTTAAATAACAGGATAAGCGGCAAAGGGATGGTCGCGAGCTAGTCCCTATAACCTATA
>NZ_JAAHIE010000958.1:0-2109 GCF_010671945.1 Moorena sp. SIO4E2 | reverse complement strand
AATTGAAGAATTAGAATGTTTGTTAAATCATCTTTTAAATGAAGGAGGGTTAATTATAAAATGGGTACGAAAAATAAAAAACAAAGGCAATGCTGTTATCACAGTTTAAATGCGCAACAGCTTAGTAACTAATAACTAGTCTTTAAATACCATGCGATTTGAGCCAATTTTACCTATTATTAAGTAGTTTTGTCCTAGTGCAATATCTAAGTTTAAAAACCAGTGCCAACTAGGTAGATGGAGCTCTCTGCTGTTCTTTTTTAGTCAAAACTATGGAAAACCTTATCAACTTAATCAAAGAAAGGATATTTGATTCCGACTTCCAGTTCGGCAACATCCCTCTTTCCACGATAGTTATTATGGTGATCATCCTCCTCCTTACCCAGATATGTCGAGGTTTGTTCACTGCCATAATCATTGACAGAATCGAGCGTCTGACTAGCGCTACAGAAACTACCCTAGACGATGAGTTTATTAAGATTCTTAGGGCACCATTAGGCTGGCTAATTTGGCTGGCTGGATTATGGCTAGTACATAGTGTTGCGGCAACCCATCTTAGTCCTGAACAGAATCAGAAAATCCCCGAGATGCTCTTTGTGAGCGCTCTGTTCATTGCCACCTATATTCTTTACCGTGCTGCTCCACTACTGGGGGAGCTGCTAGCGGGATTGGCGGCACACACTGAAACTGAACTGGACGATTTGTTCGTCCCCTACTTCCCAAGGCTTTTTCAGACAGCAGCAATCCTGATTGCTGTGATTAAAGCCAGTGAGATTTTGTTGGGGACATCGGCCGGTGCACTGATCGGTCTAGTCGGTGGTGCAGGTGTCGCCTTAGGTTTGTTAATGAAAGATATTATCTATGACTGGTTTTGTACGGTGATTATCTACGCTGATGGTCTCTATAAACCCGGTGACTGGGTAGCAGTGGACGGAGTCAATGGTTTTGTTCAGATCGTCAGTATTGGTCTAAGAAGTACACAGCTTCGTCTGACTGAGTGGGGTTCTATCAAAAAAGTTCCCAATTCTAAAATGATTGCTGGCGTTGTGGAAAATTGGTCCCAGAAGACTGGCGATACCTTTGAGTGGGGCATAAATTTAACTCTAAAAGTTGATGGAATTTCGGCTAAGCAAACTAGCCGCATTTGTCAGGCTATTGAAGATAAAATTCCGTCTATCGATGGCTTGCATAAGCAGAACATGTTAGTTTTATTTTCCCACATTGAAGAGAATGCTCGTGTGATTATAGTTAGGGTATTTGTGATTGATACAAACCTATACATTGCTGCCCAGCAAAACTTGAATCTAGCTATATTAGAAATCCTGGAAAAAGAGGAGATTGATCACCTGCATGTTGAGCTGGAAAAGCAACTTCAAGACTACAAACAGGTGAAGGAAAATGGCTCTGCCAGTGTGGCTATGATAAATTTTTAGAAAATAATCCCTACAAAGCTTACTAACCAACACTTATAGCGATCGCTAGTAAGCATTCAGCGGTCAGCGGTCAGCGGTCAGTCGTCTCGATTAGCTGACTTGACACTCCCCGGTCATTAGACGCGGGGATTCTTGCTTCATAGAGCCAACTTGCTCAACCAGACCGGAATCAGGAAGAGTAGAGGTCGATTCTCCACAAGAGTTTGGATCAATGATCCAGGTTCCGGTGTGCCCCACCGTACCCAAGGCTCTTTTCAGGATATTGATTGCAGCGTTGTGGTCTCGGTTTAACTGGCACCCACACTTACAGACATGAGTCCTAGTTGACAGTGACTTTTTAACCGCTTCGCCACAATCTGAACAATTCTGGCTTGTATAGGCAGGATTTACCGCAACGGTGACTCTACCAAATTTTTGGCCAAAGTGCTCTAACCATTTTCTGAATTGATACCAACCTGCATCGTTAATAGATTTAGCTAGACAATGGTTTTTAACCAGGTTTTTCACTCTCAAATCTTCATAGGCGACCAGGTCGTTAGACCGGATTACGCAACGTGCCGGAGACGAAACCTTAGAAGAGTGCAGCCTTACAACAAAACCTGCCACCTTTGATGCATAGCCTATCAACTATAAAGGCTGCACTCTTCTTGCGGTAACTTCTAACCAGTCTCTTGGC
>NZ_JAAHIE010000957.1:0-2110 GCF_010671945.1 Moorena sp. SIO4E2 | reverse complement strand
CATATTTTTCCAGTGCTTGGTATTTGCCCTCTGGATTTTGGTCGGTCACTTTCTGATTCCCTCGAATGTCAGCAATGGTAAGTTTAAGCCTATTTTCATCTAGTTTAAACTCCTGGAATAATGACTTACCAAAGCGGTCATCTTTCAGATAACCGAGGATCAGATGCTCAATGGAGATATAATCGTCCTGGTATTCTTTACGATAGGACTCTGCTCGGTCTAGCAAGCTATTCATGCTGCGTCCTAGGTAAACGGAGTCGCTATTACCAGAAACCTTAGGTTGCTTTTTGATAAAGGATTCCGTTGCTTCCCTTACCCGTTGCACAGACACTTCCGCTTTGTTCAGAATACTGGTAGCGAGTCCATCTTGATCCAGCATCGCCTTCATCAAGTGTTCGGTTTCGATTTGTTGTTGCCGTGCGGCTTTAGCAACATCTTGGGTTTGTGCGATCGCTTCCCAGGCTTTTTCGGTAAACTGGTTAGGGTTACTTGGTTGCATCTCTAATCACTCTTTCCTCTAACTGTTCACAATTCTAAAAAAGCCAGTGCGATCCCATAGATCGGTCTTCACGTCTTCTTTTTGGGATATTGCCGTCCTCAAAGCCAGCTAAGCTGGTTTTCATTTAAATTCTATTGTTTTGACAGCAGGGGAGCAGGGGAGAGGGTTTGACGGTGTTTTTTCCAAGGGATGTAGCGCGGTCTTGGGGAGGCAGTGCCTTCATCCGGGGGTCTCCCCCACTCGCGGTCTGCCGTGGTTTCACCCACTCGCGCTCTGCAAGAGACTGAATAATAACCAATTTAAATGGGCAACAGCTTAATAACCCAAGTTGCTAGTTACAAAATGCTGTTTCCAATGTGTAATAACAGATAAAAATCGATAATTGCTGCTATTAATCCTAGATGGTTAATGGTTTGAATTTCGGCGTTGGTTAATCATTCCATTATTAAGCAACACCGCTTCTTGAATTTATCTAGCTGTATCAAGTAGGTGATTGAAATCCTCACGCCAGCTATCGAAGTCAGTAAAAAAGTTGAAGCCACATACAACCTCAAGGGATCTCTCGGAAACAATATCTAGTATCCGTGATGCACGTTTACGGGTTTTGTCTTTTGGTCCAAAGGGGTTGAATTGCATACTAGACCCTGGAGGGAAGGCATAGTCACCAATAAACAAGACCAAGTCATAGATATATATCATGAAGCCCGGTGTATGTCCACCAATATAGAAAGCTTCAATGCCATGCTCGGTGAAGTCACCATAAATTTTGTTGTCAATCGGAAATTGCTCGGCAAGTGGATGCTCAGCATCGTTAACGTGCAGATAAACTTTAGCTTCCCATAAATCACGATACTGGTTGGATGCACCCATGAAATCTTTATGGGTAAAGTAGATAGCTTCTACTGGCTCCAAGTCTCGATTGAATGCTGATGGACAATCAATCCATACCGCACCACTATCCGTTTCAATGCGATAAGCAGCATGCTCCATACCAAGACGAGGCACAGAAATCAATTGTGTAACGTAGTTATTTATCTGGTGTGGGGTCACTCGATAGGTTTGCTCTGCCTCATCCCAAGTAACGAATTTGTCATGGCGTGCTCTACAGAACGGACAGACATCAGGCATTTCACCAATCATGTTATAGCCACAAACGGTACAAACCCACTGCTGATGGTTCACAGTTGAAGCCAACATTTCACCTTCATTAGCCATATTCAGAACCTCAATGTACTGATGTTGACATTAATTTGTTTTTATTTTCCTAGTATTTACAAGATTTATGCGCTTAGTTAATGAGTTTTTTTTAACAACACATTATTCTAAAATCTGTATATTATTCTAGGATTTGCAGAAATAAAACTGGGTTTAATAGTTATAAATTACCAGTTTTTTTAGAGTTTTTGATTAACCTGAATAGCAGAAGTATTGTCCACACTTCCAACCTCGACTTTTTCAGCAACCAAGGGATTATCTCAATTTTGTTCAATCCAACAAAGCCTCAGCATGATGGCTGATATGGTCTTTTATAAAGGTGGCGATAAAATAGTAACCATGGTTATAGCCGACCTGGAGACGGAAAGTCAGGGGCTGATCTGCTTTTTCACAAGC
>NZ_JAAHIE010000956.1:0-2114 GCF_010671945.1 Moorena sp. SIO4E2 | reverse complement strand
CAGTCAGCCGTCAGCCGTCAGCCGTCAGCCATTCGCTACGCGAACAGTAGTGTGGCCATAAGCCATAAGCCATAAGCCATAAGCCATAAGCCATAAGCCATAAGCCATAAGCTGATACGCGACACGCTGATAGCTGATACGCGACACGCTGATAGCTGATACGCGACACGCTGATAGCTGATACGCGACACGCTGATAGCTGATACGCGACACGCTGAATGCTTACGAATTATCGATTTCGACTCCTCCATGGAATCAAAATCGACCTAGGGCAGTCTGTAGATCACACTTAAGAGTATGATGTAAAGCTTACTGCTTATCCTTTAGCGCCAGAAAAAGCTAATTACCCCCAGATTAATCCTCTTTTTTACGTGGTTTTTTAATAAATAGTGACTCTTCTAGGCTAGGCCAATTATCATCATCAAGTTTTATGGGCTCAGATTCAGTCTGTTGTGCCACAGGAAAGTCAAACAAATCTTCCATGAGGTCCTCAGATGCTTTCTCTGATTGATCGGTGATCTCAGAGATTTCTAGAAACGGATCTAACTCTTGAGATTCATCCTGATTAACTTTATGGTTATCAGTTAGGTCATCAGTTAGGTCATTGGTCAGTTCTGAAGTATCTGGATCTTCCGAAGGTGCCGATAGATCCAAGCTATTTCCTAGAGATGGATAAGATTCCAGTTCATCAGTTGGGAAATCATCCCAGTCTTCATCAAGTTCTAAATCTGTTGCTGATCCATTGAGATTGCTTGGTGCAGTGAACGGATTAGCGTTTTTCGTTAATGTATCCCACTCATTATCCTCAGAGACATCCAATGAATCTATCTCAGGAGTGGTCAATTCTAGTGATGACTCCTGCGGTTGTTCCAACATCCAATCATCCCAATCCTCATTTTCTTCTAGCTCCAATGATTCTAGGCTAAGGATGTTAGTTTCTGCATCAATCTGTTGTGTGTCTTCTTCAAACAAATCACCCCATTCCTCTTCTAATTCATGGTTTGAAGCCTCAGTTGTGGGTTCTGGTGATAATGGTGTTGACTCCAAATCTTCTAATGTCAGGAGTTCCCAATTTTGATTATCCACTGCATCGGATGGCTTTAAATCAGCAGGTTCCGATTGTTCTTCAACGAATTCCTGCCATTGTTGATCAATTTCTGCATCTGAAACGTCTTGGTCACTTAGCTCCTGATCAGGCACAGATTCCAGTAATTCCCACATCGAGTCATCCCAATCGTCCTGTTCAGTTTCCGCTTCTAATGCCTGGGTGCTATCTGTGGATGGCATCAGTGAGGATTCCAGTTCGGCTGAGGGGACTTCTAGCAATTCCGGCTCAGTTTCTAGGAAAGAGTCGGGACTAGCCTGGGTTTCTTCTGGAACTGGGGGTGGAGGTACCAAGATTGACTCCAGTTCTGGTGCCGTATCCGGTAGGAAGTCAGGAATAATCTCTGTTTCTTCGTCAATGGGGGGTGGAGTTACCAAGACTGACTCCACTTCTGGAGCCGTATCTGGTAGCAAGTCAGGACTAATGTCTGTTTCCTCTTCAATGGGGGGTGGAGGTACCAAGACTGACTCACTTTCTGACCACCTATCCTGTAGGAAGTTTGCTATTGCTTCTTCCTCCTCCAATTCAGTAGTTTCTGGCAATTCATTACTCTCAGTAATCTCTGGAAACAAACCAGCGTCAGAAACTACTTCATCGACTACTTCATCGACCAATCCAGGTTTTATGATTGGCTCAGTTACGGTGTAGGGATTCATCAATGAATCATCAAGTTTCCCTGGGGTAGGAGTTGTTACAGACTCAAGGTCAGCAGAGATGGTTGGAGGTGTCTCTGGTGCTGCCTGAGTCGGTTCTACTTCGGCTGGGGGAGGTTCTGCTACTAACTCCGAGGCAGAGGCAACTGCTGCTGCTGCCAATCCAGTCCCCAAAACCGCTTTAGTAACTGTATCGACACGATGCTCTGTGTGTGACTCTACTGACTCTACTGACTCTATGGCTACTCTAGTTTCAGTTACCGGTTCTATGCTTGGTAATAAATGGGTTTCACCCCTAGGGGATTCAGGCTCTATAACCCCAGTAGTGCTAGTTGGGTAACCTAGAGTGAGTAGAA
>NZ_JAAHIE010000955.1:0-2114 GCF_010671945.1 Moorena sp. SIO4E2 | reverse complement strand
GTCTTAGCAAATTAGAAAGGGAAATTTGGCGGCGTAAGTCCTGTAATTTGAGTTATAGCAGTCGCCAGGGCAGTTAGGACATGACAAAAGTCTCACACCCTTTGTAAGCGCAAGAGTTTGACTTCTGACTTCTGACTTCTGACTTTTGACTTCTGCTATAAAGGAGGGTTATCAAAGCGAATTTGGTATCAACACTTAACCTTCAACAGTATTAATCTCAAGTCCTCGACTTTGTATAGTTTGCTCAAATAATGGCGTAGACAGGGCTTGTTCCACCGGCCAAACTCCCGGTTTATTGAGTTGACCAGTAAGCATCAGTTCAGCAATACTACCAGTACCGACCCCAGCAGCGACAGCAGTATTCTGATGGACTAAGGTTGAGCCAGCACGGGCTGATTTACCATCTTTGTAACCAGTAACCTCTGAGCGAATGGCAACACCAACGCCACTAATGCGATCGCTTACATCGGTCATGATGTGGCTGACATGGGACAAAAACTCGATTCCAGCGGGATTTTTCAGCCAAGATGAGGGAAAGATATGGGCGGCTATCCAGGTAAGATGATTATAAAAATCGGGAACTGAGCCAAATTTAGTGATGACGGTGTTAACGGGGAATGAGTCCACTAAGGTCAAGGCTTCTGGCATATCAAACCAGTAGACACCAGCTTTACCATAGGGAGCAGGGAATTGGATGGTTTCGCGTAGGCTATAAGGTTTCACGGTTTGCCACTGATTATCAATCCAAGCTTCAAACGGTTCTTGCAATCCTAGGAAAGTAGTACGCATCACCGTCACTCCAGCACCACCAGAACCGGCAACTACATAGCTGAGGTGAATCCGTTCTGCAACATCTAACTGTTCTACATCGTGACGCACCATACTATTCGAGATACCAGGAAAAATGCCAGAATTCACAATAGCGGTGACACCAGCAGCAACAGCTTGTTCACGGAAGGCTAAGGCTTTACGGGTAAAAGCACGGTTGTCACTGACATCGAGATAGTTAACTCCTTGTTCGATGCAAGTGTTTAGGACAGTAGCGTCTCGGTAGAGAAACGGACCAGCACAATGGATGACTAGGTTGTGAGATGCGATCGCATTTCTTAACCCCTCCTGATCAGCTAAGTCTAGAGGGATAAACTGCACGGGGGGCTGTAACTGTTGTGGCAGACCTAGGTCAAGTTTACCCTGACGTCCGGTAATCGTAATTTTCGCCTGAGTATGGGCAAGTAAGTCTTGCGCTACACTGTTCCCGATGCGTCCTTTGCCTCCTAGGATTAAAACCTGGTCTGTCATTAGATTATGTCTGCTTGAATACTGATCGCAGTTCTATCTTACGGTTGCTAGTTTCACTTAATGTCATCATTGGATTCAAGTCTAATTGAATTGTGTCCATTGGGTTTTACTAAAAGTAAATTTTTGAACTCTAGGGATCCCTGTAGGAATTGTGATAATTTTTGATGCCATATTCCCTACTCCCTACTCCCTACTCCCTACTCCCTTTAACAATATAGCAATTTTCAGGTATTGAAACGTAATAGAAGTCAGTCCGACTTTGGGGAGATTCTTTGCTATCTTCCCCATCTTTCCCATCTTCCCCATCGCCATCTTCATCAATTATCCCGATGTTGTGCAAACCCCTTCAGGGGATAGGCTTCACCTGCGCCATTTAGTTAAGTTTTGTTACAAAATTGCGACATCCGGCATAAACGGTAAGGCTTAATCCTGATAAGTATTAAAACCCTTAAAACTAGCAACTAACTACCGTTTGCAGCACATGACCTAGCTCCCCCAAACTGATCAGTGTGAAATCGCCTCTGACGAGACTATCCAACTTTTTTTTAGAATAGGTCTACAAGATGAATACTATCACCAACTCTTTAGAAAGGGCAAATACTCAAGCACAACAGTTAGATCAGGTTTTCTTACAAGGGATACTGGAAGGATTTATTGATGGCATTTTGATTTTGAGTACAAAAGGAAAGATACTTCATGCCAATGAATCTGCTCGCCTTCTGTTGCATAAACTCACACCAGACAGTAAACCATCTAATTTGGTGCCTAAACAAATCTGGCGTATCTGCCAAGCTTTGAAGTACAGTTTTAAGTCA
>NZ_JAAHIE010000954.1:0-2120 GCF_010671945.1 Moorena sp. SIO4E2 | reverse complement strand
ACTTCTTACTTGCGCGTAGCGCTATAACTTCGTTTATGACCGCTTGTTTGTTGTAATTTTTTATTAAATGAAGTGTGGATTAAACTACCGATAGGATGTAAGCATTCAGCTATCAGCGTGTCGCGTATCAGCTATCAGCTAATGGGCTACTTGAGGTGCTTTTGAATAAAACAAGTAAGCATTGGTTTAATCTCTGTTACATCACCTGAAGGTTCCATAGCCTGAGCTTTTAGCTGACGGCTGACGGCTGACGGCTGACGGCTGCATGCTTACGATAGGATAACGTTTATGGTCACACTATAGGGTTTTCATTCCCTATTTCGTGAGCGCTGCCCTATAACCCGTCGCCGAGTCTGAAACCACATAGAAATACCTGTAATTGCTAAGGTTAATAAACCAAAGGCATTGAGAAACGGATAAATCATTTGTAAGTTAATGGCACCAAATTTTCCTTTGTGCAGATCCAAAAGCCAAATAAATTCACTACTTTTATCAGTAAGAACTGCCACCTGAAACAAGGAACCGGTAATCACAGTCAACAACACTGGCAAGACCATAATTGGCGCAAACCAAGCGTGTAATTGACGTAAACGAAATCTATTAATAGCCATAGTAATATATATAGCAATTTTCAGGACGATTGAAGTATAAATATCTGGGTTTTAGGGAGCAGGGAGCAGGGAGCAGGTAATAGGCAAGAGGCAAGAGGCAAGAGGCAAGAGGCAAGAGGCAATAGGTAATAGGTAATAGGTAATAGGTAATAGGCAAGAGGCAATAGGCATGGGGTGCATCTCATATTTGTAAAAAAGTTGCGTAGGGTGCGTTAGGGGGGCCTCATTTTCCGCCTCGTAGCCAGGGTTTGGATAGCTCGCCCCGTAACGCACCACCGTGTCAAACAGCAAAAATGAGATGCACCCTAGGCATGCTAGCAATAGGCAAAAAATAATGTGTACATCATAGCTATGATAAACGCTATATAATAGTAATCTAATAGTAATATAAATTCTATAGGGTACCTAAATGAATTGTGATAATTTTTGATTACCGACTCCCGACTCCCGACTCCCGACTCCCGACTCCCGACTCCCGACTCCCTATTCCCTACTCCCGACTCCCGACTCCCTTTACTCTAGTAATATAATTAGAATAATGGTTGCCAAGTTTTGCCGCTATCTTTGGATTGTAATATCCCATTCTGATCATTAGCAGCGTATAAAAATTCGGGATTAGACGGGGCGATCGCCATATACAAAAATAAGTCTCCTGTTTCTGAGCTTATGGCTTCCCAATTCTTACCCCCATCGGTACTTTTAAAGAATCCTCCGGAGTCTTCGGAAAGAATGTGAAATCCATAAATTACTGTCTTTTCTGCTTCGGATTTCAGAGCCAAACTAGCAACAAGGGACTCTTGAGAATTAGGGACTAAAATCCAGCTTTTTCCACCATCCCTAGTCTCAAATAATCCCAGAGTTGTAGCGGCAAACAGGTGCTCAGGATTGCGCGGGTCAACTACTAAGTTATGGGGATTATCCTCCAGTCCCTGCGCTGGTAATTGATTCCAGGTTTTGCCACCATCTTTTGAAACCAACAAGCCTTGTTTTCCAGAAACCGCCCATCCATAAATTACCTTGGGATTAGCTGGTGCGATCGCTAAAGTCAGAAAGTCTACCCCGAGCAGGGATTGGAGCTGCCAATGTTGCCCTTGATTGTAGCTAGTCAGAAAACCGAGCTTGCCTCCTGATGGTGGATGTAAGCTAGCATAAAAGCGTCCGCTATCCTTAGGATGAGCCACAAAGCTGGTGAAATTAGAACGAGTTTCCCCAACTTGCAGCCATTTCCCTGCTTCAGAACGCTGCAATAAGCCATGATGGGTGGCTACATAGAGGATTTCCGGATTCTCTGGACTAACAGCCATAGCGTGAATATTAGTCTTCTGCCACCAGTTCTCAGGAGCATCACTAAGAATAACGTTGTTATTAGTGACATTATTGGTCACTCCTGTTATGGTTGACTGAGTGATATTGGTTTTAATTGTGGTGGTTTGACAACCCATCACCGTAATAGCAACAATACTGTAAATAAACCAATTTTTAACCATATCGTTTATCTCTACATTCATC
>NZ_JAAHIE010000953.1:0-2121 GCF_010671945.1 Moorena sp. SIO4E2 | reverse complement strand
AAGATCAATAGAACTGTAAAGGTAAAGCTCAATGAACACAAGGTTGTTACAGATGGCAGTTTTCGCTATGAAGAAGCAATTCCTCCTGATACTTTGATGTACTTCCCTTGGGGAGTTACTACTCAAGTTAATGGTACTGCCCAAGAGCATCTTGATGATTTTCAACAGCTATTAAAGGAGAATTCCCTGTTGCAAATTGGCGGACAGGAAAGTTTAGGACGAGGATTTGTGCAACAGTGGATGGCACCACAGAAAGAATCTAATGGGAAAAAAGAGGGGAAAGGATGATGTTTGATCCACGGACTCTGAGTAAATATGCTTATGAAGCTTTAAAAGATTTGCGATCGCGCTATGACAACGCCTTGGAAAACAAGGATATTAAGTCCCAAGACTATAAACAGCATCTTCAAGAGCAAAAGAGTCAAGCAGTAGAACTCTATACCTATGTTGCCACTTGGGGATTAATGCGTCTGAAAGGTGAGGAAATTGCCCTTGATAAATGGGATCCACAAAAGCCACCTACTATAGGCCAAAGGACAACCAAGAGTCAGGAAGGCAAAAGAGAGGTGATTGAAAGCTATTTTCGCAGTTTAGAAAACGTTCCTGGAGTCGGAAATTTAGTCAATGAAGACGGTTTAGCAACCCTCAATACCATGAAACATGACCAATATCTGGGTCTGACAGGGGTAGCACTCGCGATAGCCCAAGAGTTTAGTTTCTGGGCAGATGCAGTTTACCACGACATTAAACCAGGAGACTCAGATTAATGACCTTCAATAGAGACAATCAATCCCTTCCCACTTGGCTAGAAAAACTCCCGAAGGGATTCCAACCTAATAATTCTGCTAGTTTTGTAGAATATCTACGCTGGATGCGATCGCCTCAACCTGTGATTGAGTCATCATCAGCAAAAGGTGACAAGCAAAACCAGCAAGACAATAACTTAACCAAGGTACAAGTTCTCCAGATGGCAGCAGAAAAAGCTGGAGGATACAAAAAACGCTTGGAAACCCTCAACCAGCGCACTCAGCTAATTGCTGGAAAGGATAATACATTTGAGGTTGAGTGTGCTTGGCGGATGCGTGTAGGGGGACAAACCGGACCGGAAAATATTCTGCTTCCGGCCTTCGATGCCTTGGGAATACCTTATATTCCTTCCAGTACTCTGCGAGGTGTGGCAAGACGTCAGGCACTTTGGGAATTCACTCAAGCTATTCTAGACAATATGCTCCAGCAGAAAGCAGAAGTAACTCAGCAACAGAGGGAGGAAGCCCACCAACAAGCAGAAAAACACGTTGCACAGTACTTTGGTTCCTTGGAAGCTGAAGACAAAGACCGTGCAGGGAAAGTGATTTTTCTGGATGCTTACCCCTTAGCCAAGCAATGGGGAGTCGAGAAGAGAGGCTTAGCTGTGGATATGGCTAATAATATCTGGAGTTGGGATCAAGACTCTCCTAAGTATAGCCCTAATCCTAATCCCTTCCTTTCTCTTAACAGACCGATAGTTTTAATTGGGTTACGTCCAACTGCTAGATGTGAGCAAGATACCTTTAATCAAGTCAAAACTTGGTTGAAAAAGGGGTTACAATCCGGTGTTGGTTCCCAGATTAATACTGGCTATGGTCAAATGCTGGTTAAAGGTGAACAGAATAATTATCAGCCATTTTTTCAGGTCAAGTTTACCCTTGAAGGTCAACTGATTCACGGGTATAAACGCTTTAGGAATGTTCGCCAACCTTTGAAGGAAAAAGATAAAACCGATAAAGATAAACCCGATGACTATGCAGAAGCCGAGGTGCGCCCTATAGCTTTTAAATCCATGGTGCGCTACTGGTTCCGTACTTTGGCTTTAGGCTTTTTACCAGTAGCACAAGTAAAGACGTGGGAATGTCAGTTGTTTGGTTCAATTCAACCTCAAACTCAAGGATGGATTCAGTTTAATATTACTGATGCCAAAAATCCTCGAACTTCAAAACAGCTTAAAGATCAACCTTGTCTAAAACAACAGGGAACCCTAAAACTGAGTTATTCCCGGGAAGCACCAACTACCGAAACTGAACGGGATACTATTCAAAAATTATTGGTAAACTTGACTTGGTTAATGTTTCATCTTGGTGGAGA
>NZ_JAAHIE010000952.1:0-2121 GCF_010671945.1 Moorena sp. SIO4E2 | reverse complement strand
GGTAATGGGTAATGGGTAATAGGTAATAGGTAATAGGTAATAGGTAATCGGTAATCGGGAATAGGTAATAGGTAATAGGTAATCGGTAATAGGTAATAGGTAATGGGTAATAGGTAATCGGTAATAGGTAATCGGTAATAGGTAATGGGTAATGGGTAATGGGTAATAGGTAATAGGTAATAGGTAATAGGTAATAGGTAATAGGTAATAGGTAATAGGTAATGGGTAATAGGTAATGGGTAATAGGTAATAGAGAATTTAGTGCGTAGGGTGCGTTAGGGGCGGGCTTGCCCTAATTTTCAACACCGAGCGCCAATGTTGGGATAGCCCGTACCGTAACGCACCGCCAAGTAGAATTAAGTAATAGGTAATAGCAAGTATTTTGTTGTAGGGTGGGCATTGCCGGTTTCCCACCCCAAATCCTGCCGGAATTCACCTGAGCAATGCCCACCCTACTTACTAGAGGCGGTTGTTAGTCAAATCAGACAGAATCAGACCTCAAAAACTGCTGCCTAACTCCCATAACCTATTACCTATTACCTATTACCTATTACCCACTACCTATTACCTAACTATGGTATGCTTGTTGTATCAGGGATCCGTTGACTGCTCGAGCACCTGTTTGACAAGTTTTACCTCTAATTCTAAAGCTTGGGCAACTTGTTCTACGGTTAACCCCAACGCTAACAACCGAGGTATAGACTTTAATTTGCCTTGAATTTCACCTTCTTGTATGCCTTCTTGTATGCCTTCAAGTCTGCCTTCTGCTTTTGCCTCCTGATAAACTTTGGTTTGCCGTAAATCACTTAAGCTAAACATGGCTTCGATCTCCGTGCGACTGAGTTTGGGTAACTTATACACCAGTATGGTCTCTATTAATTGTAGAAGTTCTCGCTTTTGTCTTTCATTGTCTATCTCCTCAGTGGTTCGTTGAATCAAGTCTTGAGCAAGTGAGATCGCAGAATCTTCCTCGGTTACAATTAGCTGTACTGTAGCTATACCTACTGATGGTGCAGGGGTCTCGGCTAATTCATCGAGATAAATCCGAGATACCCTTGGAGAATCCAGTAATTCTTGATATTGTTGAGTTGCTCCTTTATCCACATTGCGGCTCGGGTAAATCACCACACCACGCCAATCATTGCTGATTTTGTTTTTGTTTAAGTATATGAAAATTTCGGTAAAAAAGCGGGAGTAAAATTCAGAGTCCCTCTGAAATTGGACTTCTACAAAATAAATCGGTGATTGGGCTGTGGTAGTTGTCGGCAGGAATACTCCATCAATTCTAAAAGCTAGTTGTTTAACTTCCACAGAGGCGAATTGATAAGCTTGTGCTTCTGTAGGGGAATGGTTAATTAATTCAAAGAAGATGCTGGGAAACGATTGGAACAGGCGATAGAATATGGTGTCGGTTTTCACATTAATGTCATTATTTAACTATACCTATAGTAATGGTAATGGGTAACCCGCCATTACCTATTACCCATTACCTATTACCTAAATATATCAACTATCAGAAGACTGCTGGATCACCTTTGTAACTTGTTCAACCTCTAATTCTAAAGCTTGGGCAACTTGTTCTACGGTTAACCCCAAAGCTAACAACCGAGGTATGGACTCTAATTTGCCTTGAATTATACCTTCAAGTCTCCCTGCTTGTATACCTTCAAGTCTCCCTGCTTGTATACCTTCAAGCCTACCTGCTTGTATGCCTTCTGCTAAAGCCTCCTGATAAACTTTGGTTTGCCGTAAATCACTTAAGCTAAACATCGCTTCGATCTCCGTGCGACTGAGTAGTGGTAACTTATACACCAGTATGGTCTCTATTAATTGTAGAAGTTCTCGCTTTTGTCGTTCATTGTCTACCTCCTCAGTGGTTCGTTGAATCAAGTCTTGAGCAAGTGAGATTGCAGAATCTTCCTCGGTTACAATTAGCTGTACTGTAGCTATACCTACTGATGGTGCAGGGGTCTCGGCTAATTCATCGAGATAAATCCGAGATACCCTTGGAGATAGGTAATAGGTAATAGGTAATAGGTAATAGGTAATAGGTAATGGGGAATAGGTAATAGGTAATAGGTAATAGGTAATAGGTAATAGGTAATAGGTAATGGGTAATAA
>NZ_JAAHIE010000951.1:0-2127 GCF_010671945.1 Moorena sp. SIO4E2 | reverse complement strand
TACCTCGTCGCTGTAGAAAGCCTTGAAGATATCTTCGAGACGATGAGCCAAGGTTTTAATTGCCTCTAGCCCAACACTGGCAGCACCTCCCTTAATGGAGTGAGCGGCTCGCATTAAATCGTGGATTTTAGCCGTGCTTCGTTCTTGCTGGAGATTCAGTAAACCTGTCTCGATCAGTTGCAACAGCTCTGGTGCCTCTTCGATAAAAAACTGATAGGCTTGGTCTTGGATCTCAGAGTGAGTTGCCATGGTTCTTCATTGGTCATTGGTCAAGAGAAAATTGCAAATTGGTCATTGGTCATTGGTCATTGGTCATTAACAACATAACTAATAACTACAATGACACTAACTCACCTTGAACTTGCCTACACTATCTTGCAGTTCCTCAGCCACTGTTAGCAGTTCTTTGAACGAGTTAGATACTTGGCTGACTTCTGTGGATGTTCTATTCGCGATCGCTGCTACGTCAGTCATAGTTTCAGTAACTGAAACGCTTGCTTGGGTTTGATCAACAGCTGTGATGGCAATTGCTTTGACCAATTCATTGATCTTGACCGTTACGGCAGTAATTTGATTCAAACTCTGCCTGGTGTCATCCACCAGTTGAGTCCCAACTACCACTTGCTCAGTTCCCTCTTCCATAGCGGCTGCCACCTCATTGGTTTCCGCCTGAATGTCTGCTACCAGCTTTTCAATTTCCGCCGTTGCCTCCGCCGATTGATGAGCCAACGCTCGTACTTCATCAGCAACTACTGCAAAGCCTCGACCAGCTTCCCCAGCACGAGCCGCCTCAATAGCGGCATTGAGGGCTAACATATTGGTTTGCTCAGCAAAGCCACTAATCAGGTTGACTACCTTAGAAATCTTTTGGGACGATTCCCCAAGACGTTTGACCTTCTTAGCCGTACTACCTACAGTTTCCCGAATCGCCATAAAACCTTCCACAGTGAGGTTCATAGCAGCATCCCCAGCTTCCACCGTCTGAGCTGCTTGTTTGACTGCGGCTTCGGCTTCAGAGGCACTGGCAGCCACAGAGCGAGTTGAGACTGTCATGTCATGAATTTTTTGTAAAGCATTAGCAATTTCCTCCGCCTGTCGTAAAGCTTCTGTGGATAGCTCTCGGATGGCTGCTTCATCTTGAGTAGTGGTGCTAGTGACTTGCTTGGTTGCCTGTTGGACTTGCAGTACAAGTTTCCGCAAGCTTTCGATGGTAGCATTGTAGGAATCGGCAATAGTTCCCAATTCATCGGCAGTCACTTGGGCTCGAATAGTGAGGTCTCCTTTACTAACTGGCTCTACTTCCATCAACAGTTCTAGAGCACGCTTTTGCAGCTCCTCTTTGAGCTGGCGCTGTTCCTGAGCAAGATTTTCGGCTTTTTGGCGGGCTGCCTCCATTTGTTCTAAGGATGTGGCTCGCTGCATAACATTGCCCAGCTGAACAGATAACTGCGTCAGGAAAATGATTTCAGACTCTTGCCACTGGTGTGGGGCCCTACAATGATGAGCAATAAGTAAACCGTAGAGTGTTTCTCCGTGGACAATTGGTGTCACTAAATTTGCTTTGATTTGCAATCGTTCCATCAACTTCTCGTGGTCACGATGGAAACCTGCTTCAAATACATTATTGGTGGCAATGACACGCCCATGTTTGTAGCCATCAATCAGTTGCTGTGGAATACAAGCATCTTCAATTTTCTTCTCAATCCTATCTGAGACCATATTTTCAACTGCTTTCGGCCAACCCGGTTGAATTGCCTCGAATCCAATGTAGCCACTACCATCAGGATTCAGGCGGTAGATAACTACCCGGTCCGCATTTAACTGATTGAGGGCTGTTTCCACCGCTTCTTGGAAAAGAGCTTTGAGGTCGAGAGATTTGTCCATGGGGGTAGCAGCAAGGTTAATAATGACCTGTGTCCGATTTGCCTCTCGATGTACCAGGTTTTCCTGACTGGTAACACTCTCAGCCATTTTATTAAAGGTCCTAGCTAGCTTACCGATCTCATCGTTAGTGATCAGATTGCTTCGGACTTGGCGTGACCCTTGAGCAAATTGCTCGGCTAAGTTTTGTAGCTGCTGGATAGGTTTAGTAATGGCTCGTCCTAGAAGAATAGCTAGTAATAGATT
>NZ_JAAHIE010000950.1:0-2128 GCF_010671945.1 Moorena sp. SIO4E2 | reverse complement strand
CCAAACCCACGAATTAGGATAATTGGTAAAGGAGTACGGGTAGGTACAGACATTGTCATCTCCTATAACATCTGATCTGTTAATTCATCGATCTTAGCTGCTGATTTATCTATAGACCATCAGTGTTTTTCGTCAATTAAAAATTGATAATTGAAAATTACCTCAGTTCGACATAACCAACTATCCTCCGAGTCAGGAGCTTCGAGTCAGGAGCTTCGAGTCATAATAATTTATTTTCCAGGAATTTTTACGATAAATTGGTTTATGTATCCACTGCTTAGCCTTTCACTCAACAGGTAGGACAAAGTCAATCATTTCCTGATGGACATTAAAATAGAGTAAAAAATTTTTATCATAAACTACTTGTGATAATATTTGTGATTACATTAGCATCGGTCAAGAATAAATTTTTACACTAGCTGTTCTAGCTATGAAACAACTGAAAAAAATCTTGATTGTGCTCTATATACTTTGCCTGTCTGTGTTTTATGGTGATTATGCTTATGCCCACGCTCGCCATCCCAGTCAAGACGCATATAGCGCTACCCGCAAGGCAAGAGGAATCCCCCCTAACCACCCTTAGTAAGCAGGGCGGGCATGCATGCTAAAGTTGACTACAAAAACTTAGGTGCGCTTTCCGTATTAAGAATTAAATTCGCCACGAGTCGCACCTGATGTTGTTTGCGGCAGGCCATGGCTGGGTCAGGGTCGTAATTAGAGGTGAAACGGACTCGATGCATAAGTTTACTGCCATTGGCTTTGGCAGATTTTCGGTCAATCAACCAGCCCAAAACCACTCGCGCTTTACATCAAGAGACTGAATAATATCCAATTTAAATGGCGAACAGCTTATGATAATGCCGTAGATGATAGAATTAAATAAATTAAAATGAGGATGCAAAACATCCAAAATGGCAAAAGACGTTTTCCATCAACAGGTTAAAAATGCTTTGATCAAAGACGGATGGAATATCACTCACGATCCTTTCACGATTCGGATTGGCGAGGCAGTGAAATTACAAATTGATTTAGCGGCAGAAATTGCAATCGCAGCTCAACGAGATTCCGAATAGGTGCGCTTTCCAATGGGCGAGTAAATCGCCCTTGGGTCGCACCTCAAGAATTGCTGTAGAAATTAAAAGCTTTATTGGCGACTCAGATATCAGCACATTTCATACGGCCTTAGGGCAATATCTTAACTATTGTCAGGCTCTTGAAGAACTTGAACCAGAGCGAATTGTTTATTTGGCTATTCCTTGTGAAACTTATCAAGATTTTTTTCAGCTTTCTTTCATCCAACGCGCTCTGAGACGTTACCAAGTCAAGTTGATGATTTACGATCCGAAATTGGAGGAGATTAAGCAATGGATAAAATAGATCAATATCGGCAATTTATCAAGAATATTTTAACTGAACACTCCCAACTAGCAACCCTTACTGATAGGGATACGGTCAAAGCCGAGCTAATATTTGATAGGGAACACGACCATTATCAATTGGCTTATGTGGGTTGGCAAGGAGATAAGCGGGTATTTGGTCCTGTGATGCACTTTGATATTATTGATGGCAAAATCTGGATTCAATATAACGGGACTGAAGACTCGGTTGCTGAGAGGTTGGTGGAAATGGGTGTGCCCACTTCTGATATCGTTTTAGGTTTTCATTCCCCTTTTAAGCGCCAATTTACCCATTATGCAGTTGGTTAAAACTTTGATGCCCTATATACCGGTTTGCGACTTTATTATATCCAAGGGCTGCTCGTGGTTGACTGACAAAAGTTTACAGAGAGCGATCGCCTGATTGACATACGAAACTCCTACTGAAACTGAAAATCTGGCAACATTAGTCAAAAATAACTCTGCTGTGATGTATACAAAGAGCTGGCCCTTACCGCTCTGTGTATCACCTTGGAACAGTCTTGTGCCAGCAGCTAAAATTGAAAATAGGAAGTTTAGACTCACCCATAACTGCCTGTACCAGTGCCACCAAAGGGAATTTCGGCCATCAGCGACTTCATCAAGACAATGGGAAAAAATGTATAGCGGTTTATAGCCTAATCAGGTACAGAGGATTTTTTATCTCTTGCCTCTTGCCTCTTGCCTCTTCTTTGTTCCGGTGATCCGCTGTT
>NZ_JAAHIE010000095.1:0-19338 GCF_010671945.1 Moorena sp. SIO4E2 | reverse complement strand
GGTGATCCAGTCAAAGCAGGTGATCATCCTGATGCTAAAAGTGTATTTGACTTAGAATCAGTACGCCTATTGCAACTAATTACTAAGCTAAATCAAGGGGTTGATTTCAATGATAAGCCCCTTACTGATCAAGCAACTGATTTATTTACTGGTGCAGCGGTAGACCCCCAGCTCAAGAGTTGGTCAGGCTTACAGAGTCGGTTTGAACGGAAACTAGAGGCGGGAGCACAGTTTTTTCAAAGTCAGCTCATTTGTGATTTTGATCGCCTAGAGAAGTTTATGGTTCAGATTGCTGCTGGTACTAATAAGCCAATTTTAGCAGGGATATTTTTGCTCAAATCCGCTAAAAACGCTAAGTTTATTAATAAAAAAGTTCCAGGGGTTAATATCCCTGACGAAATTATTGATCGGCTAGCAGCAGCAGATAATCAGTTACAAGAAGGGATAAAAATTGCCGCTGAGCAAGTTAAGCTCGCACGGCAACTGTGCCAGGGTGTTCATATGATGGCAGTCCGGCGAGAAGACTTGATTCCCCAGATTTTGGATTTGGCTGGCATTTCGCCATTGCAGAAATCCTCTCCCGTTAATGACTTAGTTTTTAAGTAAGTAAATTTCAGGTCAATTGTTATAGCGCTATGCCCAGGGAACAGGGAACAGGGAACAGGGAATAGGGAATAGGGTAAATATACCTTTTTCTCTCCCCACCCTACCCAAACTTCCCAAACTTCCCACACTCCTCCCTGTTCCCTGTTATCTTTTCTCCTTTTAACTAATACTAAGAATCACCGAACTAACTACAGGGTATAGGGTGAAAAAAGTTTGACTAATGTCTGTGAATGTCTCAATGAGTGAACGCCTCTGGAGGGATTGTAAAACATTGATTAGTTTTGAATCCGAGCTAATGGTCATATCCTGGCGCAATTGTTCCCGGGAAACGGGTACGGGTTTGGTACTTATCCCTAGATACCTGATCACTTCTCTTTCTGACTTATCTAAGCGATTCAACTGTGCAATTAAAATTAACCTGATTGGCTCAGGAACAAATACCTCATTCAAGCTTAAAAATTTCGATACACTGCCATTAAAATATTTTTCAATTGTTGTCGCTACTAGATTTAATGCTAAGGGATTGCCTCGATAACGGGTAATCAAGGTTTCCCATTCTTCTGTATTTCCAAATAACCCGTTATCTACTAAGATTTTCTCAGCTTCTTCTGTAGGTAACCCCTTCAGGGTTAATGAAGCAGTAGTGTTATTTTTTTGCTCCAGTAACTCTAGTTGTAGAAATTTTTCCCAACTGATCAGCAGCAAAGCACTTTGGTGTTTTTCCTGTGCTACTCGTCTAAATAGCTGACCATAATCCTCATAGTTGGCTTGATAGTATCCAGCTATAGCGCCAGGACTTAGAATCTGCTCTGCGTCATCCAGTCCGATCAGACACCGATGCTCTTGTAAACATTTTATCAAGCTAGAAATAAGAGCGTTGATGTCTTCTGGTAAATTGAATGATTGCTGGTGAGATAGGAATTGAATCAGCTCTACTAGCAGTTGTTTCAGGGGTGGAGCATGGCGCAGATTACGCCAAATAATATACTCAAATTCCCCTTGAAGGTTGTTTGCAAGTTTGACAGCAAGAGTGGTTTTACCAATCCCTCCTATACCGAGAATCCCTACTAGTGAGTATTGCTTTTTACTAATCCATTGCTGCAGTTGATTGACTTCATTAGTGCGTCCATAGAAAGCATAAATTTCTGGTGCTTCCCCCCAATCGTGGTGGTACTGAGGCATTTTGTATCCTGCAACTTCTAGCCACTTAGAGACGTCTTTCCAGTTAGTGAGGCTATTTAATTCTCGATTAGTTAGTGCTTCGACATATCGATACAATCCCCTAGTCAAGGCAACAGCGATTGAGTTAGAGCTCCGATGGAGAGTCTCAGCTATTTTTTTTGGGGAGTAGCCACAAAGCAATCCTCTCAAGCACACTTTTTCTACTGGTGTAAGTGTGGTTTTATTATGGGTTTCCCTCTGTTTTTGTTCGCCTATATCTATATATAAATTGTCTAAATCCCAGAGCTTTACTGCTTCTTTGAAAAGTTCATCTTCTGGATAAACGCACCCTGCGCCATTTGCTTGCCTTCCTTGAGATAAAACTTGTAAACCCTTACAGACTGAACACTGGATCTAAAGTTTGTATAACGACTAGTACACCGTCTCGGAAATAACTGACTAGTTAAAATCTCCTTGATCTGGCTTGTCTTTGCCCTGTTCTTCCTCTCCGTTAAACTGAGATCATGGAGCATTGTGATTAATCCGTTGGTGGGCAGCAGTGCAAACCCAAGGCTATGGCCAGCTTGGTGAATCGGTTTGCTTCACTGCCCACCCTACATCAAGCTAAGTGGGACAGGGGATGCGGTGCGAATGCGTTCGCGTAGCGTGACCGTAGGTCAATCGCGTTTTCACCAATTGTCTGGTTAACTCAATACCCCACTTTTGTCAATAACTGAGCTGATCAAGGGTTATGTGAGCGAGAGACGCTTTGATTTACCTGTAACCTCTAGCAAGGGAGCATTGAAGCAACAGTGATGGTAGTAGAGATCCGGGTAATGGTCTGGTTTCATCAAAGACAAGCTTTTACTATCTCTAATAAATTTTCTCTGATCTTGCTATCAGTATCAGCGCTAGAATCACTCAGTAAATTTAACAAATTTTCCTTAACTTCCTCTTCTTCTGCTTCCAGCTGTTTTTTCCCTTCTAAGTCTTCTAATTTTTGACGCCATTCTCTACGACTTCCATATGATTCCTTGCTAGCCTGTTTGAGCTTTTCGCTATAATCTTCCTCCGTGTCCAAATCAAAGACAAACATAAAATAAGATATATCTTTTGACATAATCTTATTGGCGATTGCTAAGGCTGATTCATCTGGAGCAACTTGCCAGACCTGTTCAAATACTCTACACAACTCATAAGCCATCGAATTATTACTTTTTTTATAGGCTTCCTGTATTTCCTTGAGTTTTTCACTTTTGCTGACAGTTGTCATGTTTATAACCCCTTCTTCTTATTTTAAGATGAAACTACGTTAGTCCAGCACCGGTGTATTATAAATCATTGGGGGCTATGTGCCCAGGGTGGCGTCCGCACCTTATAATCCCCGTGTAAACCCGATCAGCGCCTGCATCCAGACCTAAGCATACAGCTAGGTTGAAGTCTGGTGATAGGAATGAATCATACTAAATAATACCGTAAGGGCGTCTGATCAAAAGCTTTTAAAAAGCTGATGATCAGACGCCCTTGTTTTTCCCAAGATTTATCCGGGGTAGAGTTCAAGCTTATGGTTAATAATTTCCATTCAAGAGGTCTAAGTTGCTAGGATCAGTAGCCAAATCACTCTCCTCATCTAAGCTGTAAACACGGGCTGTGTTATCATCAAGCAGGTTGCCTTGCTGTAATTCAGTACTATCGGCGGGTTCACCATAGCCATAGACCATGCTACTCCCATGGTCGAATTCCGGTTCTGGATTACCAAGAGTGGGCTCTTGGTAAGAATTGAAACCAGTTCCTGCGGGAATCAGACGCCCAATGATGACATTCTCTTTCAGACCTCTGAGCCAGTCAGATTTCCCTTCGATCGCTGCTTCTGTCAGCACACGAGTAGTTTCTTGGAAGCTGGCAGCAGAGATAAATGAATCGGTATTAAGGGATGCTTTGGTAATTCCCAGTAGTACCGGTGTATATTGAGCTGGCGCACCACCAGTGATGGCCATGGCGTCATTCACTGTCTCAATCTGCCGCAACTCCACGAGTTCTCCTGGTAGCATAGTGGTATCACCACCATCGTCTACCCTCACTTTAGAGGTCATCTGACGAACAATCACCTCAATATGCTTATCAGCAATATCAATTCCTTGAGACTGATACACCGACTGTACTTCATTTACCAAAAATGCTTGTGCTTGTTGCAATCCCTTTAAAGCAGCTTCGTAGACACCTCTTTTTTCGAGACAGTAGTTGAAGAAAATCTCTAAAATTTCATGGGGATTGGCTGGGCCATCGGTGATGGGTTCAGCGGTACCGACTTGCTGACCATCGGAAACAATAGCATTTTGCCCAGGCGAAATCGGGTAATCGGTCACGACTCCGTCTGACTCAATTACCTTGATATCAACGGTTTCGCCTTCTTCATAAATCACCTGGGCTTCTCCAGGACGTCTGGCCAATATACAGGCTTCTTTGGGTTTGCGAGCTTCTAGTAGTTCTTCAATCCTGGGCAAACCTTGGATAATATCCCCTGTCTTAGCCCGTTCAAACACCAGTAGTACCAGGTTATCACCCCGCTGCACCAAATCTGCCTTGTCAATTTGCAAAATTGCCCCCGCAGAAACTCGGTATGGACGAGCCAGTCGCAGGATAACAGAATCATCCGTCACCTGAACCACCTGACCTGATTCTCCAGCGGGTGTCCCTTCCGCTAAGGTGTTGGTACCAACGACCAAATCCCCTACTTTGACTGTGGCAGGAGACGTAATGGGGATTGTGACTCGGTCAGCATCCCTGACCACCAGCACTCGGCGAATGGCTTCTAATCCTTCTTGAATTCCCCGGATTTCACCAGCTTCCTTGCACTGAATTTCTGTTCGAGCAACTACCGCACCTGGAGGAATTTCGTCCCCATAATTTACTAAAATCCGGGTTTTGGTATTACCCCCTAACGGATCTGCATTGGTATCCCGGCGAACCACCAACGACTCCAGGATCACCAGTTGTAATCGCATATCCTCAGAGGCTTCATCCTCAGTACTGACTAACTCAATATCAGCACTCAGCTGGGATGAACTAGAATGGTCACTGCCAGCATCGGGGTTGCTCATTTCCAATACCAACTGGGTGCGGAGTAATTCCACCCCATCCACAGACTTGACCCGTTCTCCATCTTTATAGGGAATGCGTTGGATGGCTCGCAATTGAATCTGGGTTCCTTGGGTCCCTTGGTTGGAATTGTCTTGGGTATTAATGGACGCCTGAGAGGGAACCGCTGGTTCATCTGGTACAGCAAACTCAGTCACTGGCCGCAGCAGCAGTCCCATACCATCAGGTGTGTCAACTGCTTCTCCATAACACAGGTTTTCTACCGTTATCCCTGGCAAATCTTCCGAGCCGGGATAGATCAGGTGACCCTCACTAGTCATGGTCTCTGGTAGGTTCTCCACCAGATGAAATTCCCCAGGCTTAACCACAATTTCCCGGAGGATATCATTTTTTTGGACAACTTCCACTACACCTGACGATTGACAGAAGATATCCTTAACCACTTCTGTGCCTGCTTCCACATATTGACCGTCTTCCACAAGCAGCAGGGAAATATCTTTGTTGACCTCATGGCATTCTTCCGGAATCCAGAGTAAGGTACCGCCTTTGGTAACTTCGTAACCTTGCTTGGCTTTACCCCGTTTAGCCACCTCTACACCAGCATATTTAATAATGCCACCGGTTTTAGTGTAGTATTGGTCATCAATCAGTTCCGCCACCACCTGGTGGTTGAGTACCTTTGTGCCAGGGGTTGCCTTCAGGGAAAAGTGCTGATTATTGGCAGTGTGAATCACATATTGTTCCCGACCCCCCGTGCTTTCCATTCTCACCTGTGATTGATCCAAGCGGACGGAAGCTGTGATAATGTCAATTTCTCTTTTGCCTGGGGTCAGTCGCACCACACCACCATTGAGTGTGACTAATTTGGTTTCCGCCAGTACTGTGCCAATCTCTACAGTATCCCCATTTTTCACCACCGGTTCGGCACCAGGGGGTAGGTTATAGACGTCCCCAGATAAAATCCAGAGCAAACCGCTGCGTTGGGCAATCCGAGTAGTATTACCCTGTCGATCTGTTTTTTCCTCAGGGACTAAGTCGGCAAATAGCACTTCCCCGGCTAAGTCCGATGCCACATCCTTAGCCGCTTTTTCTGTGGAAGGACGGCTTTTACTCAGGGCTACTTCTGCTAACAGATCACCCTTGCTGACTGTTTGCCCATCACTGACTAAGACCAAGGAGCCCGCTGTTAAAGGAAAGGTTTTGGCAGAGCCATTAGTTGGTGCCAAAATCAGATCCCCAGCTAGTTCCACTTGTTGACGCTCGTCACCGTGGCGAGTCCTAACTTGGCGGGTACGTAGGCTTTTGCCAAAGTTTACTACACCCTTAACGGGAGCAGAGAGCTGGCGTGCCACTTCCCCGGTAAACACACCCCCTGTGTGGAAGGTCCGCATAGTCAACTGAGTTCCTGGTTCCCCAATAGACTGGGCAGCAATAATCCCCACCGCTTCGCCCAAATCCACCATGTGCCCATGAGCTAAGCTCCAACCATAGCATCTCTGGCAAACTGACCGCTGGGCTTCACAGGTTAGAGGCGATCGCACCATTACCTCTTTAATACCAGACGATTCAATCTCTTTGGCTAGTTGATCAGATACATCTTGGTTTTGTTTAGCAATTACTTTCCCGGTTTTTGGATGAACCAATTCCTCTGCTACAATTCGACCTAAGAGCTTATCCGCTAGGGAAATTAAAATGCGATCGCCGTCAGTCATGGCTGCGATTTTGATGCCCCGACTGGTGCCACAATCAAGGTCTCGTACAATCACGTCCTGGGAAACATCCACCAGACGACGGGTGAGGTAACCAGAGTCAGCCGTTCTCAGGGCAGTATCCACCAAGCCTTTGCGGGCTCCGTAGGATGAGATAATGTATTCTGTTACCGTTAATCCTTCCCGGAAGTTAGTCTTAATCGGTAGGTCAATAATTTCACCTTGGGGATTAGCCATCAGACCCCGCATACCTACCAATTGCCGCACCTGAGACAAGTTACCCCGTGCTCCGGAAAAAGCCATCATGTACACTGAATTTAGGGGGTTTGTGTCTTTGAAGTTACGGACGACCTCATCTTTGAGAGCCTCAGAGGTGCCGTTCCAGGTATCGATAACTTTTTGAAACCTTTCAACTTCAGTAATTTCACCCCTAGTGAACCGGCCTTCTGTGGCACGAATCATAGCTTCCGCCTCATCTAACATCTGGCGTTTAGCTGGTGGCACTTGCAGGTCATCTACACTGATAGAAACCCCCGCCTGGGTAGCATAGCGAAACCCCAGATCTTTGAGTTTATCGGCCATTTGGGCTGTCCGGGCACTTCCGTATTTGGTATACGCCCAAGAGATCAGCTTTTTTAACCGGCCTTTATCAACAATCCGGTTATAAAAAATCAAGTCTTTTTTAGCTTTTTTATCTGCCATGATGCTTTTGAAGGGGATGAAGAATTAAGAATTAAGAATTAAGAATTAAGAATCAATAATTAAGAATTAAGAATTAAGAATTAAGAATTAAGAATTAAGAATTAAGAATTAATTCTTTAAAATCCTACATTCTACATTCTACATTCTCTTGAATTTCCTAATTCTCAATTCGCGCATTCTCAATTCTAAATGCTTACCTTTTACCTAGCCCCATAGGGCTTCTTGAATAGTTTTGTTGTAGATGATCCGACCTGCGGTGGTGCGGATGTACTGGGAAATAAGTTCACCATCGGCTGTTTCCCTGACTCGCCGGTTTTTGTAGAGTTTGGTCACCATACCATCGGGTGAAGATTCTTCAGAAATCATCTCCGTGTCTTGTTCGTCTGTGTCAACTATGCCGTCATAGCGGACCCAAATATAGGCATGGAGGTGTACTTGCTTTTGTTCGTAGGCTTTGATTGCATCCTCGAGGTTAGCAAAGTAACGACCTGCTCCCTTGGTGGCATTTGGATTTTTTGCGGTTAGATAATAGCATCCCAAGACCATATCTTGACTTGGTGCTATAATCGGGCGACCTGTTGCTGGTGACAGAATATTGTTCGATGCCAGCATTAACAACCTAGCCTCTGATTGGGATTCTAGGGATAGGGGCACATGTACTGCCATCTGGTCGCCATCAAAGTCCGCATTAAAGGCTGGACAGACTAAGGGGTGCAGTTGAATGGCACGACCTTCTACCAAAATGGGTTCAAAGGCTTGAATTCCTAGTCGGTGTAGAGTTGGGGCTCGGTTTAGCATCACCGGGTGACCTGCAATCACTTCTTCGAGTACGTCCCACACAGTGGGATCTCCCCGTTGAATCAATTTTTTAGCTGCTTTGATGTTATTCACCAAACCCTGACGAATCAGGCGGTGAATCACAAAAGGTTGAAACAGCTCAATCGCCATCTCTCTGGGCAAACCACACTGGTGGATATGCAGGTTTGGACCGACTACAATCACTGACCTTCCAGAGTAATCCACCCGTTTTCCTAGCAGGTTTTGCCGGAAGCGACCCTGTTTACCTTCGATAATGTCAGAGAGGGACTTCAGGGGTCGATTGTTTGCCCCTACGACTGTCCGTCCTCGCCTGCCATTGTCAATCAGGGCATCCACAGCTTCCTGAAGCATCCGCTTTTCATTGCGGACAATGATTTCCGGTGCCAGAATTTCCTGCAACCGGGCTAGTCGATTGTTGCGGTTGATGACTCGTCGATAGAGGTCATTCAAGTCAGAGGTAGCAAAGCGACCCCCATCCAGTTGCACCATCGGTCGCAGGTCGGGGGGAATGACAGGGATGACACTCAGCACCATCCAATCTGGCTGAGCCCCGGTGCCAATAAAGTTGTCAATCACTCGCAACCGTTTGATGAGCTTAGCTCGCTTTTGACCTTTAGAAGCCGCAATTTCTTCTCGCAGCTTTTCTGCGATCGCGTCTAAATCCAAATCCTGTAGGAGTCGTTGCAGAGCCTCAGCCCCAATCCCCACGTCTACCCCAGATAGGTCTGAGTCTTCGCTATAGAGCTGCTCCTCAATTTCCAGCCATTGGTCTTCGGTGAGCAGCTGTTTATAGCTGAGGTTTTCCGCATTACCTGGGTTTAGTACTACGTAGGCGTTGAAGTAGACAATCTGTTCTACATCCCGCAGGGGCATATCAAGCAAAATACTGAGGTAGCTAGGAATCCCTTTGAGATACCAGACGTGAGCCACGGGTGCGGCTAGTTTAATGTATCCCATACGGTGACGCCTTACCCGGGACTCGGTCACTTCTACACCACAGCGTTCACAGACAATACCTCGGTGGCGCACCCGCTTGTACTTACCACAATGGCATTCCCAGTCTTTAGCTGGACCAAAGATCCGCTCACAGAACAGCCCATCCATCTCCGGTTTGAGGGTGCGATAGTTAATGGTTTCTGGCTTAGTCACTTCACCGACCATTTGACCGTTGGGAAGAGTCCTTTCTCCCCATTGACGAATTCTCTCAGGAGAGGCAATACCAATTTTTACGTAGTCAAACCGCTGTTCTATTTGGCTTCTCATAATTTTGTCATTTCCCTATTCACAGACACTCATATAGAGCAACCTTTTAGGGTTGCTCTTCTTCCACCAACTCTTCCTGGTTTAGGGATTCATAGGTTGGTGAGCGTGGTGTTCGATGGCGTTCTGAATCGGTCATTAAATCCACTTCCATATCATTACTACTACCGTCTTCTGTGGTTTCGACTTTGTGAACAGCTATGTCGAGTCCTAAGGATTGGAGTTCTCGCATCAGTACCTTAAAGGATTCGGGAGTACCAGGTCGGGGAATGGCTTTTCCTTTCACAATCGCATTGAGAGCTTCGTTGCGGCCTTGCATATCGTCTGATTTAACAGTGAGCAATTCTTGGAGGGTGTAAGATGCTCCAAATGCTTCTAATGCCCAGACTTCCATTTCCCCAAACCGCTGACCACCTTGTTGGGCTTTACCCCCCAAGGGTTGCTGGGTGACTAGGGAGTACGGTCCGGTGGAGCGAGCATGAATTTTATCATCTACCAAGTGGACTAGCTTGAGCATATAGGCTTGCCCCACTGTGACTGGTTGGTCAAAGGCTTCTCCGGTGCGACCATCGTAGACAGTAATTTTTCCGGCATGCTCCGGATTAAATACCCACTCTTTATCAGGTTGCTCACTGGCTTCTTTAAGCTTGTTATGGACAGTGAGGCGGGATGCTTCTGCACCGTACATTTCGTCGAAGGGAGTAAGCTTAAATCTGACATTCAGGTGTTCCCCAGCCCATCCTAATAGACATTCAAATACCTGACCCACATTCATGCGACTGGGTACTCCCAGGGGGTTTAGTACAATATCTACAGGTGTACCATCGGGCAGGTAGGGCATATCTTCGATGGGCAAAATCCGGGAAATAATTCCCTTATTGCCGTGACGACCTGCCATTTTGTCACCAACCTGGATTTTACGCTTCTGAGCCACATATACACGCACTACCATGTTGGCTCCCGGTGGCAGTTCATCCCCTTGCTCTCTGGTAAATACCCGCACATCTACCACACGCCCTTTTTCACCATTGGGGACTCGCAGAGAATTGTCCCGTACATCCCTAGCTTTTTCCCCAAATATAGCTCGCAACAGTTTTTCTTCTGGTGGCTGGTCTGATTCCCCCTTGGGAGTAACTTTCCCCACCAAGATATCCCCAGCTTCTACCCAGGCTCCAATCCGAATGATCCCGGTTTCATCTAACTGACGCAGGGCATCTTCCCCCACATTGGGAATTTCTCGGGTTATTTCTTCCGGACCTAGTTTAGTCTGTCGCGCTTCTATTTCATACTTTTCAACGTGAATACTTGTGTAGACATCATCGTAAACTAGCCGTTCACTAACCAGGATGGCATCTTCGTAGTTATAGCCTTCCCAAGGCATATAAGCGACTAGAATATTTTGTCCGAGGGCGATTTCACCCCCTTCTGTAGCCGAGCCATCTGCCAGTACCTGACCCCCCACAACTTCATCTCCTACATACACCAAGGGTCGTTGATTTAAGCAGGTATCTTGGTTAGAGCGCTGATACTTTTGGAGGGAGTATTCAATAATTGCTGGGGTTTCTTTTGGTTGAACAGGGCTAGGAAATTCTAACTCATTCTCATTGCCCTTTTCCCCTGGCAGGGCTGGCGTATCTGTGGTGGTTGGATAAGGCTGTAACCGAATTGTGTTGGCATCGACATACACCACCTCACCATCACTGGCAGCCACCACGACCATACCTGAGTCCCGAGCCGCCTGGGCTTCCAATCCTGTTCCCACTAAGGGGCGCTCAGGTCGAAGCAATGGCACAGCTTGCCGCTGCATATTTGAGCCCATCAGAGCTCGGTTGGCATCATCATGTTCTAAGAAGGGAATTAGAGAGGTGGCAACAGAGATAATTTGCACTGGTGATACCGCCACATAGTCCACTTGGTCAGGGGTGGTGGTGGTGAATTCTTGTCGATATCGGACTGGTACAGACTCTCCCAGGATGTAACCTTCCTGATCTAAGGCAATATCTCCTGGTGCTACCCTCAGGTCATCTTCTTCATCTGCAGTCATGTACAAGGGCGGTCGGTCTTTTAGGACTCGCCCATTTTCTACTGGGTAAGAAGGAGTTTCAATAAAACCATAATTATTCACCCGAGCGTGGGTTGCCAAGGAGCCAATCAGACCTGCGTTGGGACCTTCTGGAGTTTCAATGGGGCAAATTCTGCCATAGTGAGATGGATGAATATCCCGCACTGCAAAACCTGCCCGTTCGCGAGTTAACCCCCCAGGACCTAGGGCAGACAGACGCCGTTTATGGGTCAATTCAGCTAATGGATTGGTCTGATCCATAAACTGGGAAAGCTGAGAGGACCCAAAAAATTCCTTAATCGCTGCTACTAGGGGTTTGGGGTTTACCAATGAGGCTGGGGTAAGGGTATCGGATTCTGAAACGGTCATCCGTTCCCGAATAATCCGCTCTAGGCGATTTAGTCCCACCCGCACTTGGTTTTGCAGTAGTTCACCAACAGAGCGAACTCGGCGATTTCCTAGGTGGTCAATATCATCTGTGCTACCAATGTCAAATTCCAGGTTGATTAGGTAATCAATTGCCCCGAGTATGTCTTGGGGGGTCAATACCCTTACCGTGTCAGGAATATTCAGCCGTAGTTTTTTATTGATTTTGTAGCGACCGACCCGACCTAGGTCATAACGCTTCTGGTCAAAGAAACGGGATTCCAATAACTGCTGACCACCACTAACAGTGGGAGGTTCCCCAGGACGCAGCTTGCGGTAGAGCTCCAGCAGGGCTTCTTCTTCACTGGGGTTCCCTTCTTTGTCAAGGGTTTTTTGATAGTAGTCTGGGTGGCGCATAGCATCAATAATTTCACTATCACCAAGCCCCAAGGCTTTTAAAAGCACCTGTGCAGACAGTTTACGGGTTTTGTCGATTCGCACCCAAACTAAGTTATTTTTATCGGTTTCAAACTTCAACCAAGCCCCCCGGTTGGGAATCAAGGAGGCTGAGTAGGTACGACGTCCGTTTTTATCAGTTTCAGACTTGTAGTAAACCCCAGGAGAGCGAACAATTTGGTTAACAATGACTCGCTCAGCACCGTTAATGATAAATGTGCCTCGGTCTGTCATCAGAGGCAAATCACCGATGAATACTTCTTGTTCTTTGATCTCGCCGGTTTCTTTATTAATCAGGCGAGTATGAACGTACATTTGTACGGCATAGGTACTGTCTCGCCGCTTAGCTTCATCTACATCATATTTAGGATACTTCAGCCTGTAGTTTTCACCCAAGAAGTGCAGCTCCATTTTGCCAGTGTAGTCGGTAATCGGCGAGAAGCTATTGAGTTCTTCAATTAGCCCCTCTTCCAAGAACCAGCGAAAGCTAGCACGCTGAATTTCAACTAAGTCTGGCAACATATAGGTGGCTGTTGTGTAAGTCTGATTAGTCATGGGGTCTGTTCTTCACTCTTTTTAAGTCAGCGCCGATTTCGATTCCCTTCCCAAGGCAGTACTTGTACTTGAACAGTTCCTTAAAACTTGGGTTCGAGCTAATAGATACTAGATAAATAGATACTAGATCAACTGTTAGAATTGACAGTCCCACAGATAACGTAAACGTGGAATTCTTAAGCTGAACACCACCGGACCTCAGGTAACCCTAATCTAGGTTTTAGATGTTCATAGCTATGGCTTAGAGTGCCTTCTATCTTCCACTTTTTCTCGAAAGCCATCCGTGGGAATTTAAACCATGTCTATTACTAGATTGAAAGAAACTCAGGCATGGATCAGGAAAACAACCAAAACACTATACTGGACTATACTGGACTTGGAGTACTTGCTGCCGGTGCTAGTTGTGGTTTTTACACTTGTCACCGTCGATATGCCCTGTCCTACACATGGCTTGTGCTTAGCTGGAGGCTAAAACCTTTGTAGGGCTTGTCCTTTGGTTAGTCATATTCAGGATAAACCTGGTAGCATCTGTTCTCTTTTTTGTCAACCCTACTTCGGTAAACCTCTCCCAAAAGTACTATTCAAAGAGTCGGATTATTTCCTGTTATTTCCTCTTCTAGGTGTTACCATAGGTGTTCACAGCAAGCCTAGAAGTCGACCCATCATTCTCTTTCTACTGAACCATAGCAGAGTAGGGGAGTTGAGATTATCAAGAACCCACCTTCAGGTTTTCCCCTTTCAGGTCTGGTTGAGATTTACCCAATCCCTATTTGGGCAGCAGTTGCTGTTGAGAGGCTAAGACCAAAAAGCTGACAGGCATTTTGGGTGGTCTGAGCAGCCAACTCTTCTAGAGATATCCCTCGTAATCGGGCAACGCACTCGGCTACATAGCGAACATAGGCTGGTTCATTTCGTTTGCCTCGCTTGGGTACTGGTGCCAGGAACGGACAATCCGTTTCGATGAGTAGGCGATCGCTAGGTACCATGGTGGCTGATTCTTTTACCTGAGTGGCATTTTTAAAGGTCACAATGCCACTGAAGCTAATGTAAAACCCCAAATCCAAAAACCACTGTGTCTGTTGAGGATTACCTCCCCAACAGTGCATCACACCTCTTATTGGCCCGGTACTTTCCCAAAACTCTTGGAGTATGCCCCTCATTGCAGCAGCAGCGTCACGGCAGTGGATAATGACTGGCAAGCCAAGTTGGTGGGCAATCCCTAGTTGGGCTTTTAACACTTCTATTTGGTATTGTTGGTTCTTTGCTTTATAGAAATCCAAACCCGTTTCTCCGATAGCTACGACCCTAGCATCAGAGCGCCCTAGGGTCAAAATCTGATTTTCCGTTTCGGAAGTCCATTTTTCCGTATCTAAGGGGTGCAAGCCTACCGCGAAGGAGAGTTCGGGAAATCGCTCTGCTAGAGCTTGGATGCCTGTAAACTCAGACGGTTCTACGCAAGAGTGAACTAGACGAACCACACCAGCTTCAAGCCATCGGTGCCTTAATTGCTCTAACTCCGACTCAAAGACATCGAAGTTGATATGGACGTGGGTATCAATCAACTGCATCAATACAGTTTTTAATCTATTTATCTATTTTTAGTTTAATTAACAGCGGTTTTTGCTGAATTACTAATTGCAGCACTTAGCTAAGGTCAGCTGAGTCAGGCAATCTCATCATACAGCAGGTGATTCGGTCACAGTAGCTTTAAGTTGAGCCTCTATAGCTTTGAGCTTTTTGGCAAGACTTGCTTTTTTCCGAGCGCCATTATTGCGATGGAGCACCTTACGCTTGACAGCCTTGTCAATTTTGCTGTATGCTTCTGACATTCGACGTTTGACTTGTTCCAAGGCTTCCGGACTTGGTTGGCGTTCGTACTCTTCTAAGGCAGCACAATAGTTCTTCGTCAGGGTTTTCACCGCTGATTTGTAGGCTTTGTTCCGAATTCGGTTCCGTTCGGCGATTTTTATGCGTTTGAGGGCAGACTTGTTATTAGCCACAGCAGTCTTTACTTAACTTAATTTAGTTTGGGAGTTACCTCCCATAGAAAGTGGTATGATACCAGAAGTAACATCATACCATATATCATAATAAACTAGTATCAACACCCATAGCGTAACCCAAGCATCATCGTCTTTAAGCTATATTCTTAAAGTAAGTCCAGGAAAAATAGACACCTTTGATCAGGATAAGTGTATAAACCTGGTCTAGGACGAGCAACACTAGCGTGATGGGCACTCCGACTCCATGCTGCGAATCATAACTGAGCAGGCTGAGGCACAAACTGAACTGCGGCGTATCCGCGATCGCACGGCTTCTGACCAAATGCTGAACAAAGAGGCAACTGTAAGGGAAGTTTTACAGGCAGTGAAGCGTAAAGGAGACGTAGCGCTCCTGCACTACACTGAGGAATTTGATCAGCTGAGATTGAGTCGAGAACAACTGCGAGTCAGCGGTTCGGAACTAGATACGGCTTACCAACAGGTCTCCAAGGAATTACTTGATGCGATTCAATTAGCTGCTGGACAAATTGAGGCATTTCATCGACAACGAATTCCCAAATCCTGGGTGCAATTTGGTGAAGATGATGTGGTTTTAGGCAAGCGCTACACTCCTGTAGATAAGGCTGGACTATATGTTCCTGGCGGTAGGGCGTCCTATCCCAGTACTGTGTTAATGAATGCCATCCCAGCCAAGGTAGCTCAGGTTGACCAAATTGTAATGGTTACCCCACCAAGACCTGATCAAAGCATTAATCCGGCTGTGCTTGTGGCTGCTCAGGAAGCCGGGATTCATGAGATTTACCGGGTAGGTGGTGCCCAAGCAATTGCCGCCTTAGCCTTTGGAACCGAAACCATTCCCAACGTGGATGTGATTAGCGGTCCGGGGAACATTTACGTAACCCTGGCCAAGAAACTGGTTTACGGTATTGTAGGGATTGACTCCCTGGCTGGTCCTTCTGAGGTATTAATTATTGCGGATGAGGAAGCTAATCCAGTTCATGTGGCTGTCGATCTATTGGCTCAGGCAGAACATGACCCAATGGCAGCAGCGATTCTCCTGACCACTGATCCTCAATTAGCCAAACAAGTGCAGGGACAAGTGCAACAGCAACTAAAAGACCATCCACGACGCCTGTTGACAGAAAAAGCGATCGCTCACTATGGTCTAATCGTTGTTGTTGATTCTTTAGAAGCGGCAGCACAACTGTCTGATCAGTTTGCTCCAGAACACTTAGAACTAGAAATTACCCAACCTTGGGACTTACTAGACTATATCCACCACGCTGGGGCAATTTTCCTGGGTAACTCAACCCCTGAAGCAGTAGGTGATTACTTGGCTGGACCCAATCACACCCTACCAACTTCAGGTGCTGCTCGTTATGCTTCTGCCCTAGGTGTGGAAACCTTTATGAAGCACTCCAGTTTGATTCAGTATTCAGACCGAGCCCTCCATAAAGTGGCTGGTGCTATCGAGACTCTTGCTGAAGCAGAAGGTCTACCATCTCACGCTGAATCTGTGCGCTTACGAACTCAGCTTGATGCTGGGGGGTCAAAGGCAGTAGAACAATAATAGAAAAATAATCTAGTTAATGCTCTGCCGGTAGTCAGGTAGTTACTCATTCCCCAGAATGAAGAATTAAGAATTAAGAATTAATTCTTCATTCTTACTCTTTAGCACGGAAAATCCCAAAAACTGAGGTGAAGCCGTGCAAAAACGTACTACTGCCTACTGGACCAATTTCCCCGTTACAGAAGAAGCCAGCCAGCTGAATATCCTTGATGTAACGGTGGAATAGTTGGGAATCAAAATTAGGTTTACCGTAAAGTCCTTCTCCTCGCCCCAGACAGGAAAACATCAAAGCACCAGCAGCTTGAGTGGTGTTAGTTTGCTTTTGATAGTCCTCAAGAAGGAGTGCCAAGTCTTCCTCTGAAGTCTGAGCATCTCTGAGGTGGAACTGAATACGTTGACCGGGTCGAATCCGATCAGCAATAGCGATCGCACCAATCCTCGGATCCACACCTAACAGATTGCGGATCAGAAAGTCTCCCTGACCCAGCTGTTGTTTAAACTCATCTCGGGCAACTCCCACAAAGAGTGAATGTTGTGCCAGCTTACGGTCTGCCTCATCCATACTTTGGATTAACTCGCGCAACACCATTAATGGGGGATGGGATGCTGGCTCACCGCTGGTGATCTTGCCTTGATCGAGGGCTGTCAATTCCAGCAGGATATTCTGGTCTGCTTTAGCCACCTGATAGGTTTCACCGATAGGACGACAGCCTTGAGCCACAATGGTTTCTAATACAACATTGCCGCTTAGAGCAACCCCCACAGTTCCTTCATGGTAGAGAGACTTTGCCAGTTGGGTCTGGTCTTTCAGGCAAAACAAGCCATTCTTAACCATCATAGAGCCACCACTAGCCTGTCCTCCTACCTTGGCTGAGCCTGGATAAGCATAATCCAACCCTTGGAGCAAATCATTAATTTTAGATGACAAGGGATCAGAGAATAAAATAAACTGGGGTTGCTCTTGGGGGGAAATGCCAATCAAGTCCACCCAAGCATCAGGAGGACTATCCAAATCTGGCAAGGCGTCTCCAGGGATATGAAAGCTATGGACACTAACATCAGGCAAACAGGCTAGGCTGAGGCTTAGGGCTGGTCCTTCCTCAACTTCCACAGCCTGACCATTGGTGTTCATCCCAATGATGCCACTCCCACCACAACCAATCAGCACAGGTAAAGACAATCGTTCCTGGAGCAGGGGGATGAGGCGAGGATACTCACTGGCATAGGCAGATGAGATGAACACCAGACCCAAATCTGCTCTTGAAGGCAAAGACTTCTCAAGGCAGTCTGCCACTTCGGCCACTGCCGCTTCTAATGATGCACGGGTTGATAGAGCATTTGCCCACTTGATCACTTTAGCCATCTATTCTACCTAATTCACTCCCGATACCATTGCCTATTGAGGGGATTGGCCACTCCTTAAGGTTTTATAATAACGGTGAACTACCACAGACTTCCACTAAGCCTTACCTGATACTGAGAAGAGGATTGGTTGTGGTAGACTAAACTTAATATAACTTAATCTAAATTACTAGTTATCAAAAAGCTAGCGTTAACGGGGTTATAAACTGTTTTTCTTAAGGCGCGCTTTCCAATGGCCGGGAAACCCGGCCATTGGAAAGCGCCTCAAAAAATCTGTCTATATCTGCATAACTATGAATAGTTATTGCCATATTAGCCATCCGCTCTACTGCAATTTAAGAGTAACAATTCGTAATATAGTGGGTAAATCAGACAGGCTCCCTTAAATTCCCAGTTCCTCTAACTCGAAGTCCTTCCTCAAGTCAGCCATGGCAAGAAGGATAAGGGCTCAAGGTGAATTCCACCCCAACCACACTACCAAGTTAGCTATGTCAATATCTGTCGATTAAAGGGGGAATTTGACAATCCCCGGTCATTAGACGCGGGGATTCGTTAAGAATCCGTAATCGAATCTTACAGGCGTAGTCAATGCGCCCCTACTGAGTTCCACTTGGTCCAAGCCTTGGGTTCCCGCTACTTTTTTTTGTTGGTTATGCTTTCTAGGTACTACCACGCTTGCCAGTGCGGTACGCTCTGCTTAAAGTTACCGTAAGAATAAAGAAGCCTTAATAACAAAGATTTAACCCTTCTATGCATAGCCGACTAACCATAAAGGCTTCTTTATTCTAAGGTTTCGTCAAAGATCTGCAATTATTTACCCGTTCACAAGAGGTGCGACCCGAAGGTGCGACCCAAGGGCGAGTAAATCGCCCTTGGGTCGCACCTTGAGCGAATTTAATTCGCCGAACGCGCCCCGCGTCTCCTACGGAGAACGGAAAGCGCACCTGAGGATTAACGCAATGCAATCAAAGAGGGTCGGCATTTCTGAGGTACTAGAATCGCTTCATCACGTAGGCGTTTACCATTACTCACTTCACCATTGTAGTTTTCATGACGGCAGTTAAAACTGCCGCGTCGCGTTTCCTCCCGGAGACGAAACCTTAGAATAGGGTTTGAAGTCTCCGTAAGGATAGGGTCGCCTTATTACAAGAGACTTAACCCTATTTTGCATGACCTACAAACAGAAAAACATCAAGCGAGAGTTAGCCACTTAATTTATTGAGTGGGCGGCGTTCGCGTAGCGTGGCCAAAGGCCAGCGTACCGGGATTTATCCCGGCCATCGTGCTATAATGAAAGTACGAGTAAGGACAAGGTTGGTTGCGTTGATTTTTTGCGCTTTTCGGTTAAATTCCGGCCAGTAAGAGACGGGGAAATCCTACTCCTCAAGGCACAGGCAAGTGATAGCAGCAAAAAGTAGCAATTTATCGCCCTAATTTGTTGGTACAACCACTCTGAAAGGTTTTTACGTTAAAAGTAGCTCCACAGGTTGACTCTTTGTTGATCCGTTCGCGTAGCGTGGCCTACGGCCAGGGAAGTAAGGCGTTTTTGAGTGCGCCACAACAGTATAGTTTGGATTTTCGTCTAAATCTTACTGTAAGCAGTGTCGT
>NZ_JAAHIE010000949.1:0-2129 GCF_010671945.1 Moorena sp. SIO4E2 | reverse complement strand
GAAAAATCCTCGGGCTGGGCAAATTTTAGAGCAGTTAAGGTGGTTTCAGGAGCGACGGCTGCAAATTCATGCCCAGGTAGTGGTGTGTCCTGGGATTAATGATGGCATTCACTTAGAACGTACTCTGCTAGATTTAGCGCAATTCTATACCGATGATCTGCCCGCAGTGGCTTCAACGGCAGTAGTACCGGTGGGATTGACTCGATTTCGACCCCAGGAGGATGAACTAATTAGTGTTACTGGGGACAAAGCAAGGGAAGTGATTGGTCAGGTTCAAAGGCTTCAGGAGAAATTTAAGCACGAGTTGGGGTCTACCTTTGCTTGGTTGGCCGATGAGTGGTTTTTGATTGCTAGAGAAGAGTTACCGACAGAATCGGATTATGGAGACTACCCTCAAATTGGAAATGGTGTTGGTTCGATTCGTCTGTTCCTGAAACAATTCCAAACTGCTGCTACTGAAAGGTTGCCTAAGGGTCTAGAAATCCCCCGGCGGGGGACTTGGGTGGTGGGTAATGCGGTGGAAAAAGCGTTTGAACCTGTGGTAGAGCGGTTCAATGCTGTGGCAGGATTGGAGATTAACATGGTTGCGTTATCTAGTGATTACTGGGGTCAGGAGATAACGGTTACTGGCTTGCTGACTGGACAGGATTTACTGAAGGGATTAACAGGAAAAGATTTAGGAGAAATGATTCTGTTACCTGGGTTGATGCTTAAGCATGGTGATACCCGGTTTCTGGATGATATGACTGTGGCAGAAGTGGCTGATCAGCTCAATACTCCGATTATTCCGGTTAATGGTGTTGAGGAATTGATCGATGGGGCAATAGGGAAGTTAGAAGTTAGAAGTTAGAAGTTAGAAGTTAGAAGTTAGAAGTTAGAAGTTAGAATTTAGAAGTTAGAAGTTAGAATTTAGAAGTTAGAATTTAGAAGTTAGAATTTAGAATTTAGAATTTAGAATTTAGAATTGGGGATAGGCAAGAGGCAAGAGGCAAGCTAGCAATAGGTAAAAATCCTGTTTACCTGATTAATGGGAGAAGCGCTAGATCAGTTTTGCGATCGCAAATAGTTATAGCTGCGTAGGGTGCGTGATAAGACGGGCTTGCCCTCATTTTCTACGTAGCCAGTTTTGGGACAGTCCGCCGGAAATGAAACGGGCAAGATGCCCGTTCCACCAAGATTCCCATTCCACCTACCAGGTCAAACAGCTTTAATGAGATGCTAGATCAGTTTTGCGATCGCAAATAGTTTAGGAATCAGTAATTAGTAATAATTATAGCACTATTCCCGATTCCCGATTCCCTTTTTTAACTACTCTTAAAAAAAACAGTTTCCATTCCGTTCCCGTACATTTTATTTAAAATACCTTTCCTCAAAAAAAATCATAAAAGCCCTTGACAATTAACAATATAATCATTATGATTATATTGTTAACAACAAGCAAAAGGTGACCAATATGGATTCCGAATTTCGCCCAAACCCTGAAAATAACCCTGAGGATATTACTCCTAGTAATAATCCTCAGGAATCTTCTCCAAAAAAATACCCTGTTAAGCACATTCTTAAGGGCTCCCGCAAGGCTATCATCAACACGATGCATAGCCTCTATGCGCTGCGTTATGCGGAGATTTCTGAGTGGAGTCCTTTGCAACCGACGGGGATTCCTGGGGAATTTATTACGATGATGACCAAGTACATAATTCTAGGTTAACGGATTAACTTTCTGGGGGGCTTTGCCCCCTGGCAAAATCATCGAGTCTGCTCCCATGGGAGCAGGTCCTGATAGGGTTGAAAACGGAATCACTAATGGTCAATTTTTTAGCCGTGGATAGTATTTCTGCGGCTATTTTTTTTTAAGGGAGTAGGGAATTTAGAATTTAGAATTTAGAATTTAGAATTTAGAATTTAGAATTTAGAATTTAGAATTTAGAATTTAGAATTTAGAATTTAGAATTTAGAATTTAGAATCGGTAATTGGGAGTAGGTAATCGGGAATTGGGAATAGCGATGCGCTGCATCAAGAGGTGCGACCCGAACGCGCCTGCAGCAGATTCAATCCGATGCTGAACAGCGGAGCCAATACAGAGTAAATTGGAGATAAAAGTTGGGGAGAGAACACGGTTATCCCTCCT
>NZ_JAAHIE010000948.1:0-2132 GCF_010671945.1 Moorena sp. SIO4E2 | reverse complement strand
TCGCTATTTCAGAAAGTGGCTCCTTACGGGAAGGAATGGCAGTAAAAATGAAGTTTGATGCTTATCCGTTTCAAGATTATGGAGTAGTAGAAGGAAAGGTAATCAAAATTTCTCCAACCTCCAAGGTTACGGAAACGGAGCAGGGTAAAGTGCCTACCTATGACCTAGAAATTAAACTCAATAAAACCTGTATGCCCACACCAAAGGAATGTATTGCTCTCCGCCCAGGGGACACCGCAACAGCAGAAGTCATTGTCCGGCAGCGTCGGATTATGGATTTAGTTCTGGATCCATTTAAGAAGTTACAGCAGGGGGGTTTGGAATTGTAGTTTAGTGATCATTGCTAGAGTTCAAGCCTGAGGTTAAATATTTTTGAATTGTCGATTTTTATTAGTCAAATCAAACGAGGACAAAAATCATGTCAAAATCTATCACTATTAATGCTGAAGATATTCTAGACCAAGTCAAGCTATCTTTAAAAACTTATGATATTGTAGAAGCAATTATTACCCGTCAAGTAATAGCAAATGCGGTAGCAAAGGCTGGAATCAAGATAGAAACTGAAGAACTTCAGGAAATGGCAGACAAATACCGACTAATGCATCAACTTCATAGTGCAGAGGATACCCATGCCTGGATGAAACAAAATAATTTGTCTCTAGATGATTTTGAAGAATTGGTTTACAATCATGCCCTTTCCACAAAATTAGCTGTTCATTTGTTTGGAGATAAAATTGAGCCCTATTTTTATGAACATAAATTGGATTATGATGGTGTGGTTATGCATGAAGTGATTTTTGATAATAAAGATTTAGCTTTAGAATTATTTTATGCTATTGGCGAAGGAGAAATGAGTTTTTATGATGTTGCTCATCAATACATCGAAGATAAAGAGTTACGTCGTAAAGGGGGATACCGAGGGATATTATATCGTCAGGATTTGAAGCCAGAGATTTCTGCTGCTATTTTTGCTGCTAAACCTCCCCAGGTGATTAAACCGATTGTGACTGCTAAAGGAGTACATTTAATTTTTGTGGAGGAGATTATTGAAAGACAATTAGATAATTGGCTCCGCAATAAAATTGCTACTGATCTATTTAATGAATGGATAAATAGATCCCTTTCTCAATTCAAATCTGTTACAAATATTGAAATCGTTCAAATCACTACCCAAAATGCTTCTTAAATAAGAAGTATAGCATAAGCGTTGAATATTTTAAAGGTTCAACGCTTATGTAGAGCAACTTGTGGTATAAATAGAACGGTTTCGATTATAAACAAGACCGTTATGCTTAAAAAATCCTGCCTAAATGTCTTGAGGACTGGATAATTATTGGTCAATAGTTTTCCTAGGTATCTTTTGAAGATTTTTGGAAAAGTTAGTATGGTTGAAGCAAAATTTTGATATTTTTATTTAGCCTCTATTTTATAAAAAATTATGCTATTTTTATAGGTTTTTAAATATCATTAAACATTTCTGCTTTTAGAGGTATACCCCATCCGTAATCATGCGGGTGGGGTAAAGTGTATTTTCGTCTTGCTGAAATCTGCTAAAAATCTATCCGATAAAGCGGACTTCGTTAGTATTTATAGCTTTTAATTTCAATTGCTATGTACTTTTGTGACTACCATTCCACACACAAGGCAGTCCACAATATTTCCACTTTGACTCCTCCTAATGTATTCATCATTTATTGCTCTGTTAAATCATGCATATAACTTTCAGAATCCAAGAAAAGGTCAGCACCAGCAGGACGTAAATTAGAAATTTGAATGTTAGCCATTTGAGTTTTTCTCCAATAATGAATTTTGGTGTTTTTCTAAGAATCAATTAGTAATTTTTGATTCCTGTCTTAATCCTATTCAAAATAATTTCGTGTGTCTAGGATTTTTAGAGCTTATTGATGCTAAACCCAAAACACTTTTGTCACTAAAGTAAATGTCATTATCTGCTGATAAACCTAGTAATAGCTCACAATTAACCTTTCCCAGTATTCTGATAGTTAACCTCTCGCTAATTTACCGAATAAACTAAAACAGTTATGTCCACAAAACTAGTGAAACTGAGAAAAACCATAAAAAAAAGCCCAAGACTACTCTTGGACTACAAGACTAAGATTAGTTTCTACAGA
>NZ_JAAHIE010000947.1:0-2138 GCF_010671945.1 Moorena sp. SIO4E2 | reverse complement strand
TCTCTGGAACCGACTGATGTTCCAGGGGAAGTGATCACTACAATCACCAAGTATTGGTTGTTGCCATAACACTTTGTCTTGATGCAGTCGCTCATGGGGGAAACCCCCAAGACCGCGCTGCATCGCTAAATTTCTGGGGGGGTTTCTCCCCGGGGGCCTTGGTTTTGGTCGAATCAGATAGGAACTGATCAGGTTAAGTTTGCTAATTTTGTGACATAAGAAATTGAAATAGTCGTGGATAGTATTTCTACGGCTATTTTTTTTTGATACTTATCGAAAGAGGGAATTTAGAATTAAGAATTAAGAATTAAGAATTAAGAATTTATAATTAAGAATTAAGAATTAAGAATTAAGAATTAAGAATTTAGAATTTAGAATTTAGGCGTAGGGTGTGTTAGGGACGGGCTCGCCAAGACGCAAGCCATAGCAAGTGTTAGGTTGTTGCCCGTAACGCACCACCGCGTCAAATAGCATGCATTGAGATGCACCCGTTTTGGTTGTGGTCTATACCTGGCGAGGTGATCAAATCCGTTTGATTTCAGCTCGCAAAGCCACTCGTACTGAACGTAAACAATATTTGGAGGGATGAAGATGGAAGCTGAGTATGATTTTAGTCAAGGTAAGCGTGGCGCGATTGACCCGATGCCATCTGGTAAAACTCGGATCACAATTTGTTTAGATAACGATGTTATTGAGTGGTTTCGTGAGCAGGTACATCTATCTGGTGGAGGCAATTATCAAACCTTGATTAATCAGGTGTTGCGTCAGCACATTCGGCATCAATCGATAGAAGTAGAAGGAGATCAGGAAACTATTCCGATCACAGAAATTATTCAAAGTCAATAAGCTTGATAACATTATCGCTCCGGTAACGATAAAGGAATTTAATCTAAATATTTCAATGGTAAGTTATTAGGATAAAACGTTGATTGACTATAGTCTCTTCAGACAATTCGTGATCGTGGAGATGTTTCTAATCATATCTGGCACCATTGGGATTAATCGTCGGTGGGCAGTGCCTATCTAAGCACAAAGCTGAGGTGATCTGATCTGTCTCAAGCACTGCCCACCCTACTTGCTAACTGGCGACAAACGTCAGAACAGTTTTCAATAGAAAGCCGTCCTAGAAGGAGGGGGCTTTAAACCCAATTTTTTTAGTAAGCTGCCCAACGGGGGTCAGATTGGTAGCGTACAATCACAGGATGAGCAAGGCGGTTGACCTCGACATTACCCAACTTAATATCTCCTGGCAGCTCAAACAAGGAGTGTAAAATGCCTGGGGTCAGAAAGCGAGTTGATACCGATAAATTGAGGGTGTCCGGCTGAATCGATCGCCTTGATGCTAGGACAAAACCCCAAGGCCCAAAGCTGGGGACATCTATAACATAGGGATGAACTAATAGTCCCACATTTTCCAAGGTTGCGGCAATACAACTCAGAACATTGGGAGCAAAAAAGGGACTAGATGCCTGAGTCACAAAAATGCCTTTGTCTGCTAATCGCGGTAAGAGACGGCGGTAGAATCCTTCTGCATAAAGCTTGGCAATAATCTTTTGATCGGGGTCGGGAAAGTCGGCAATAATCACATCAAAGGTTTCGTTGAGTGCGGGTGCCCTAATGAAAGCATCAGCATACAACACTTCGACACGGGGGTCGGAAAATGAGTTATCGTTAACTTGGACTAATTGAGGGTGATGACTAGCTAATTTGACAACCTCGCTGTCTAAATCGATCAGTAGGACTCGTTCGACTTCTGGCCATTTGAGCACTTCCCGCAAGGCCATACCATCACCTCCACCCAACACCAGAACCCGACGCCTACCAACACTAGCACTCATGGCGGGATGCACTAAAGCTTCATGGTAGCGGTATTCGTCGAGGGTGGAAAATTGCAAATCGCCATTGAGGAAGAGACGAACATCCTGTCCTTGTCGTGTGAGGACAATGCGTTGGTAGGGAGACTGGATGCGGGTGATCACTGGCCCACTATACAGAGTATTTTCCAGCTTGTCGCTAATCGGAATGGCTAAGGGAGCCAAGGTAAACAGGAGAATACCTAGGGTTAAACCCAAATATCCCCAGGGCCGCAGTCTGGGAAAGCGTCTGCCAATGGCAAACACCATCAAGGACAGGATGTA
>NZ_JAAHIE010000946.1:0-2140 GCF_010671945.1 Moorena sp. SIO4E2 | reverse complement strand
AGAGAAATAAAGTGTGCTAAAAAGGACTATCTATCGGGAGCTATCACTTATGCAGAGCATTTGTAAAAAAGCTATAGCCCCTTCATGGGTTTGAGCTTGCTGTGATAAGCGCGCGCGTTCATATCTCGATTGTAAACACACTTCTTGCAGCAATTGCTTTGCATACAACAGGCAAAAAGCAAGAGGGGAAAGATATCCGGAGTTTTAACCGATAAGCATCAGATTTAGCAGTTATGCGTACCTAAATGACTCAAATAGCCATTGCAGCGCCCAGATATTACCCAAAAGCCAAGCCACTACCAGTAGGATGGTGCTGGCGAGTTTTTGACCTCTAGGGGGATCTGAATTCATCCCAGCTGTGATAAAAAGTTTCTCTTTCAGAGAAATATAGTTTGCTAAAAAGGACTATCTACACCACGCAACACTAAGAACGATCTGAACGCTCCCAAATGATGCTTTCTTTTACCAGTATGCTATGGGCGCTCACTCCCTTATACCTCAGGAGTATAATGTTGCTTAACCTTCACAATGTTGCTTAACCTTCACATTAAATTAATACTTAATTATCTAGTTTTGTGCATCCGTATTTTCTCTGAGCAACTAATAAAAGCTTCTATAAACATACGCTTTTGAGCTTGTAAAGTCTCTTTATTGTTGTTAGATTATATTCATTGCCCACGATTTGTTTTGCAGTAAAACTACCATAAAAATTGAGTAGCTATTGATGATAAATTGCAATTTATATTACTTAATTAAGTAATATTATATGGTCATAGCTCTTGATAAAAAATTGGCAATTAAAATTTAAAAAAATCAAATTGTCCCAAGAGAATTTATACTATCTTGGGAGTTCTTATCCATATTAATGTGCCTTGGCAGTCGCACTTAAAATAGCCTGCTTAGCTTGAATATCTTGATTTTTAGAAGTATTCAAATGACGAACAATCTAACGATAAGATTCATCAATTCACTCACACTTGCAACCCTGGGTTCACTAGCGACACTTTCGGTAACTGTGCCGAAAGCTAGGGCTATAACTATTCATCGTCACTTCATAGAACCAGGAACTGATTGGAATACCGAGGATTTTAACTTCAGTGACGTCTTGAGCGCACAAGGAAGCTCGGGAGATGCCTTAAGCATCACACCAAACTTTAGAGCAGGAGCAGCTCCAGAAAATGCCGTAGGGGGAGGCAACTTGGTAGACATTTTCAATGCTGCTGCTGAGTGGTGGGAAAGAGCCATCCTGGATGATTTTGACTTAACGCTTAACTTTGGATGGGCACCACTGGGCGGCGGTACCTTGGCAGTTCACAGTCTCGTCGCACAAGAGGGGACACCCAACCGCGAGACAGAGGGCACCATTCGCTTCGACAATGATGGCTCCAGCTTGTGGTTTCTGGATCCTACCCCTGATCAAAACGAAGAGTATCAGACATTTACTGAGACAACAACAACACAACTAGGAGGAGGAGACATCAACATTGGGCGCGTCTACACCGATCCAGTTGGTGATGCAATTGGTCGGTTTGACTTGCTCTCGCTTGCCAAGCACGAAATTGGACACGCTTTGGGACTCAGCCGTGCTAATCGCAGCTTTAGAGCAGAGAATATGGATTTTGATATTGATGTTCAAGCACCACGCCCATTCCCCGGTACAGAAATACCTACTCGCAATGGTGCCCACCTTACTCTCAATACGTCACTGATGTTTCCGTTTTTTGTTACAGGTGAACGAAAACTTCAGTCTGGAATTGATATTCTTGCAAATGCTGAAATCAGCGAGTTCAACAACATAAATCTCAATCCAGTACACGTTCCTGAACCCACATCCACTCCATTAATATTAAGTCTCGCTATGGGAGTTGGAACTTTTGTGAAGAGAAAGTCCTTAAAGAGGCAATCAGGTCTGTAGATAAATCTCCAGACCTGTAAAGATTTTTGATATAGTCTTTTGGCTTTTCCCAGCAGGGACATCAACAAAAAAGGAGTTACAGGAGTTCAGAATTAAGAATTCAGAATTCCTGTAACGACATCCGTGGGGTAGAATCCCGGCCGTCTGTAAGACGGTTAGAGTTAGGTCGGGTCCGAATCCCCATCTAACTGTATAAGAAATCTCCAGGACTTGCGAAGCAAGTCC
>NZ_JAAHIE010000945.1:0-2141 GCF_010671945.1 Moorena sp. SIO4E2 | reverse complement strand
AGCTACTTGAGGTGCTTATGGACTATGGACAAGCTACGGTAAGAGCTTTTGAATAAAACAGGTAAGCATTAATCTCAGTTATGGAAAGCTGACGGCTGACGGCTGACGGCTGAATGCTTACGGACTACCTAAGGCACAAGTAGCGATCGCTTATGATTAGTAAAGAAGCCTTCGAGGAAAAATTCAAGACCATGCCCTGGAAAAGGCGACAAGTGTTGGAAGCGGTGGTTGGTGGCAATACAGATGAGGAAATCAGAGACAAGGTGCTAAAGGTCTATGATATATCTACGGTAAGAAAGCATATTTCTAATCTATATAAAGACTTTGATATTGAAGCTAATGGTCATAATTGTCGTTGGGAATTAGTTGAAATCGTTAATACCTATAAGCCAGAGTTGGTGGCTGAGCAAGTATTAAACGAGTGCAACTTATCGCTTCGACCTAGAGCAACTCAAGAGATATATATTGAGCGCCCACCTATTGAAGCTCGTTGCTATCAGGAAATTGTTAAACCGGGAGCGTTAATTCGGATTAAAGCAGCGAAACTGATGGGCAAAACGTTACTAAGTCATAAGATTATCGCCCATGGTGAAAAACAGGGTTATGCTCAGGTTTATTTAAATATGAATGAGCTACCTTTCACTAACTTGGATAGCTTTTTACAGTCATTTTGTGTGCGAGTTGCTGACAACTTAGGATTGCCGGATAACTTAGACAGTTATTGGAAAAAGCGTTTACCCAGCAAGGTAAACTGCAAACGATACTTAGAGCAGTATTTATTAAAGTCTTTAGATACTCCGGTAGTTTTGTGTTTGGATGAAGTAGAGCAAGTCTTTTCTCATCAAGATGTGGCTGAAGGGTTTCTGACCTTGCTGCGTAGTTGGCATGAAGATGCTAAGAGTAAAGAGGTTTGGAAAAAACTACGATTGATTGTGGTTTATGCCACGGAAGTTTACGTTAATTTACCTACCGATCAGTCGCCGTTTAATGTGGGATTACAGATAGAATTACTAGAGTTTAATGAACAGCAAGTTAAGGGCTTTGCTGAGGCTTATGGGTTGAAGTTGTCTGGGGATTCAGTAACGCAACTGATGGCAATGGTGGGGGGACATCCTTATTTATTGTCCCAAGCTTTTGATTATCTCAAGAATCACCAAGGAGCAGAGAAGACACTGGATACCCTTTTGGCTAATGCCCCCACAGAAGCCGGAATTTATGGCAGTCATCTCCGTGAACTGTTAACTAGTATTCAAGAGCATCCCGAATTGCTGGACGCTGTTAAATTATTAGTTAGTACCACTAAACCGGTGCGCCTGGATGCTACTATCACTCGCAAGTTGGAAAGTATTGGATTGGTTGAGCGCTATGGTAATGATTGTAGTTTGATATCTAATTTGTATCGTCTGTATTTTAGCGATCGCATTTTGGGGAGTAGGGAATCGGGAATCGGGAATCGGGAATCGGGAATCGGGAATCGGGAGCAACAATGAATAATAAACACTCAACAATCTACAAAGTAGGAGGTAGTTTACCTCAGGATGAACCGACTTATGTGACCAGACAAGCTGATCAGGAGCTTTTTCAGGCATTGATGGCTGGGGAGTTTTGTTATGTGCTGAATTCCCGACAGATGGGTAAGTCGAGTTTGCGGGTAAGAACGATAAAACGCTTGAAAGAAGAGGGATTTGCTTGCGCGTCTATTGATCTGACCGTGATTGGTAAAGAAGATATCACGGTGTCGATGTGGTATGAAAGTTTGATTATGTTATTGGTGGATGATTTCGAGCTTTTCGGAACATTTGATGAAGACAGTTGGTTAGACGAGCGTGCTAAAATCTCTCCGGTCTTGTGCTTAAGTAAGTTTATTGAGCAGATAGTGTTAACTAGTATTCCGGGAAAAATTGTTATTTTTCTGGATGAAATTGATAGTATTATTAAAGTTAGGTTTAAAGATGATTTCTTTGCCTTAATTAGAGCCTGTTACAATCAACGAGCAGAAAAGCCAGCTTACAATCGTCTCACCTTTTGTTTGCTGGGGGATGTTTTTAGCTGCTTCTAGCAAAAACTTCCAACCCTTAGCCTCTCCCATGTGAGACAAATAAAGAATTTTTATACAATCACTATCATTATATTCTCTACTT
>NZ_JAAHIE010000944.1:0-2145 GCF_010671945.1 Moorena sp. SIO4E2 | reverse complement strand
CCACCCTACAAAATCAGGCGATCGGTCTTGCTTGTCACCTATTCAGCAGGTTAAGATTTTTTTGACTTGCTCTACAATTTTAACCGATAAACCAATTAACAACAGGGTAGACGGTAGTGGATTTGCTAACCTCAGGGGTAGGGTGGGCAAATTATGATAGTTTGGCAATTTAATTAGGAATCATGTCCATTTGCCCACCGGACTTGAGCCTAAGCACTACAAGTCTAGGCGTACGCTACTTTGAGCCTAATATTTTGTCATATTCGGCGTGTGTTCCGATCCAAAACCAAACTAGATCATTATCCTTTTCCACCGCAATCGCTCTGTAATGTAAACCTACTCGAACTGATCAAAACCGACCTACTTTCTTGAAATGTAGTGAGGGATATCGAGGATCTTGTTTGAGCAACTCATAACATCTATCGGCAAGTTCTTGGATTTACGATGGTAGGTGTCGATAAGAATACCAAAAATCAGGTGTAGCAAGATGTTTCACAAATCAGTACAATTTCCTTGTCGTGAATCTTTCAGTGCTTTATCTGCTAGGGCATCAAGTCTACCAGCCGCAACATCTGTCTCAAATTGTCGATCCCAATTTGCTGCATCAAATTCTGCAAACCAAGCCCGAAATTTGGCTAGATCCTCCCTAGAAAGTTGACTGACAGCACGTTCAATTTCCCCTAAGTCACTCTTATTCATAAGCCCTAATTTTTGACAGATATATTCAAATTATACCGGGGACTACTTATTTTTTGGCATTGCTGAGGGGCGGGATTAATAGGAGTGGAACGGGCATCCTGCCCGCCGGAAGATTTTAACGGGCAAGATGCCCATTCCACGGCAAGATGCCCGTTCCACAGTAGGGTTGCCCGTTCCACAGTAGCGTAGGGTGGGCAAATAATGAGAGTTTGGCAATTGAATCCGGAATTATGTCCATTTGCCCACCCGACAAAAGCGATTGGCCGTAGGCCACGCTACGCTCCGGAAGCGTTCGCAAAGCGTGGCCGAAAGGCCTCAGCTTCCGCGCTTATGCGATCGCATTATTAAGGTGTTAGGTTTTAGGGAAACACTTAGTGGAGTAATTCCACATTCCGCAGGTTAGTTAGTCAAGAACTGCTGGCTCCAGATACAACTTTCTAGACAGAGCAATATCCTAAGCGAGGCGTAATCATGTTTGATCATAGACTATATATAATACTCGCTGCTCGCTCTGTATTGGGTCCTCTGGCGGTTTCACCTTTGTAACCAGCTTCTGCGGCAAGTTTGGTGTAGGAGTAACCTAACCTAGAATGTACCACAGTAATCCATCCTTTTGCCTCTTGCGGACGCAATTTCTTCGTTTCGCCAAGCAATCGTGCCATTTCTGTTTCAAATTCTGTCCTTCTCTTTGCCATATTTGTTTGATATTGCACCGAGTCTACTGCTTGCTTAACTAAGTCAGCTGCCTTATTTAATTGCTTATCTTGTTCAAATTTATGTGCTTCCACAAGTTTTTTCAAGTCTTCCAATTCCTGAGGTGATAGATGATTTTTAAGCACTGCGTCAGCTAATTCCTCAAGACTTTTCCTAGTTAAAGACGGATAGGTTACCTCAGCCACATATGGGCGATTAGACCAACCACTACCTGTCTTCTGATCTATGTGTGCCTCGCTTTGTGATGCTGTAATGTCAAACCAAGCGATATCCTTGTCAGTTAATTGCTCCTTAATAACAAGATCTGGTCGAGTATGACCCCGTGTCCCCTGAAGTACAATCTGCATTCCTGTTGGCAGATAGGGGTCAAGTTTGTTTGTTTTTATTGAAGCATTAGTTAGGGATTCAACTGCATAACCGTAGGATGCATAAATGAATGGCTCCTTTTTAAGGGCATCATCCAAGCTGCCACTCATCTTGTATGTATCCGTAAATGATGTAACTAGAGCTATCCATCGTTTTGTGTAACCATCTACATCTGGAATTCTGAGGGGATTTTTTAGGATATTGTCGGCAAGATTATTTACAAGTTTGTCTAGCTCTAAGACAAAGCTGTCAAAGTTATCATCTGCCCGTCGTGTCCATGCCTGAGCTCTCTGAATGACTGGAGAAGATAACTGCTTTACTTCGTCGAAGACTCTTCCAATCTTCTGCGATTGCGATCGCTGTACA
>NZ_JAAHIE010000943.1:0-2146 GCF_010671945.1 Moorena sp. SIO4E2 | reverse complement strand
TGCGATCGCAGTTAGGGGGCGGTTCAGTAGTGGTTTTACCAGCAAAAACAGGGAATAGAATATCCCTAGAGTAATACTGATTAGATAGCGTGGGTAACGAGATACATTTTTAAAAAAGTCTTCCATTGTCCTATAAACTCTTATAGTGCCATTTTTAATACTGGTAGCACTTTTTTACCTTCTTCCGTACTTATTCTGGTAATTTTTGACACTCCCCGTCCTATAAGAACGGGGATTCTTTAATCAACGAGGTCGCTTGCTCTTTCAGACCGGAATCAAAAAGAGTAGAGGCGTCCTCTCCTAAAGCGTAGGGATCAATGATCCAGGTTCCCGTATGCCCTACGGTACCCAAGGCTCTTTTTAGAATATTAATGGCTGCATTGTGGTCGCGTTCGCGTAGCGTCGCCTTCGGCGAATCTAGTACACATCCACATGAACAGGTATGGGTTCGCGTTGATAATGATTTTTTGACAACTTCACCACAACTGGAACAATTTTGACTAGTATAAGCAGGATTTACCGCTACTGTTTGTCTGCCAAACTTTTGTCCAAAATATTCCAGCCATTTTCTAAACTGATACCAACCCGCATCATTAATAGACTTGGCAAGGCAGTGGTTTTTGACCAGATTTTTTACCCTCAAGTCTTGCCTTACGGCACGCTGCGCGAACGTAAGCGACCACATCGTTAGAGTGGATTACGCAGCGCGCCGGAGACGAAACCTTAGAATAAAGAAGCCTTAATAACAAAGATTTAACCCTTTTATGCATAGCCGACTAACCATAAAGGCTTCTTTATTCTTACGGTAACTTCTAACCAGTCTCTTGGCGTGCTCTATGCGCTACGCGCAGGCTACGCCAACACGCTGCCTACTTATTTTGAGGTGCGTCCTACCTAATCTATTAATGGCTTTTTTTCGATTGAATGAGCCTTTCTTTTTCCGAGAAACTCGGCGTTGATCAAACTTTAACCTCTTTTCTCCTTTTCGATAAAACCTGGGATTTTGCTCTACGCCTCCTTTGGAATCGGTATAAAATTCCTTGAGTCCTACGTCCAGTCCGACATTGGTATGAGAAGGCTCCAAAGGCTCCTTGATATCAACTTTTATGCAGAACTGAACATAATACCCATCCGCGCGACGCACTAATCTAACTCGTTTAATCAGTTTTTGTTCGTAACGCCATAACTCCCAGGTTCCCTTCAGTTTTAATTTTCCAATACCTTTCTTGTCTAAGAAATTTATTGACTTAGCATCCCCTGATAATTTCCAACCCGATGTCTTGTATTCAACCGATCGAGAAAACTTTTTAAATTTAGGGTATCCCTTTTTTCCAGGAGTTTTCTTTTTGCACTTGTCGTAGAATCTAGAAATTGAGCTATAAGCTCTTTCTACTGAAGCTTGGCAAGCATGAGAGTTCAAGTCTTTTACAAAGGGATATTCAGCTCTAAGCCACGTATTATGGCGATATAAGTCCTTCTGTCCTACGCCCTTGTTGTCCATCCAGTAACGAATGCACTTGTTTCGGACAAACTGACCAGTACGGATCGCCTCATCAATCGCAGCGTATTGAGTTTTCTTCCCTTTGACCTTAAATTCTAAGACTCTCATTTTTGACGTGGGACAACTCTACGTAAATTATAACACAAAAATAGAAAGCCGTCCTAGAAGGACGGGGATTGAAACCCAAATTTTTTGGTCATCAACAATGCCAAAAAATTCCCCCCTCTTAGTAAGGGGGGGATTAAGGGGAGTTAGCACAGGATAACTAGGGGCTTTACCCTACAATCATTTACTCAACTCCTTGAGGCAAAAGCTCTCGGTTTTCCTTACGACTGACTTGTACCTTACCCTCTTCATTGACATCAACATAGGCAATATCTCCTTCCTTAATGCGACTGGAGAGAATTTCTTCTGCCAGCACATCCTCCAACAACCGCATGATTGCTCGACGTAATGGTCTGGCCCCGTAGCTGGGGTTGTAACCCTCTTCGATCAAACGGTCTTTGAACTTCTCGCTGACTTCTAGAGTAATGCCTTGTTCGTACAGACGACCAAACACTTCTTTTAACAGAATCTTGGCAATGTCCTTGACTTCTTCTTTGGTCAACTGACGGAAGACGATAATCTCATCTAAACGATTCAGAA
>NZ_JAAHIE010000942.1:0-2148 GCF_010671945.1 Moorena sp. SIO4E2 | reverse complement strand
TGCACCACTTGCAGCCGTTATTGTTCACAAGCATATTTTGGAAACCTTTAAGAGTGGTAATAGAAAAGGGATATTGCTATTCTCGACATACTCTGGACATCCCCTCAGTTGTGCCGCTGCTTTAGCTGTTCAAAACTACATTGCTAAACACAAGCTTATTGAGCAATGTGCTGCAATGGGTCAATACCTGAAGGGAGAATTAAAAACACTCGCCGAGCGTGAACCTTTAATTGGAAATGTACGTGGTGAAGGTTTATTTCTTGGAGTAGAGCTTGTTCATGATCGCAAAACACGTAAACCTTTCCCACGGTCCATGAAACTACAAGAACAAATTGTTCAAGCTGCTTTCGAGAGGGGAGTTCTACTCTCAGGTAGGTTTGGCACAGGGGCTGGATTAGATGGGGACCATATCTCAATTGTTCCTCCCTTCATTATCACCAAGAGTCACTGTGATGAAATTGTGGCAGCTTTAGAGTCTAGCATCAAACAAGTGAAAGGTTCTTTGCAATTAGCCTGTGCTTAATTTTTTTTGCGAAAAGATAGAAGCGGTCAAATCATCTACCGCTTTTCCTTTAGCTATTTTTTTTTAAAAGCTGTTAATTTTTATGTCATATACAAAAGTTAAATTAGGCAGAGTACTAATAAATTCCTTGCCCAAGAGCGGTACTCATCTTTTAGCCAAGGCAATTGAGATTTTTGGCTATCAAGAACATTTTACCAATGGCGACAACCTTAAAGACGATTCCGATCTGGAAACCCCTATATTTTTTAACTATCGGGAAGTTAAAAAAGCTTTACAAAAGGAAAAAAGCAGCCAAAAGACAGAAGCCCCTAACAAACAGATTAGTGTAGGGGCTTTAACCCCCTTGTATGTGGATAAATCTGTTTTTCGTCATTGGCTGGAAGTTATGTCTGAAGGTAGATATATTTTAGGGCATATTCCCCAGACACCTGTATTGAGTGAAGTTCTTGCCGATTTAGATTATCACCATGTATTTATTATCCGCGAACCTCGTTCAGTAGTAGCCTCTAGTCTCCCCTTTATCTTGGATACAGGTAAAATGCCTGCCAAACATTTTTTGGAAAACGATTTTAAGCAAATGTCTGTGGAGCAGCGCTTAGATTTTATTCTAGAGGGAGGATATGCTCCCCAAGCTGGTGTAGAAATCAAAAGTTTTGCAGAAGTTTACCGCTCCATGCTTGCTTGGCGTAATGAGCAAAATTGCTTATTTCTCCGTTTTGAAGATTTAGTAGGAGAAAAAGGTGGAGGAAGCCTTGAGCAGCAGATTAAAGTCATTAAAAGCATTGCCTCACATCTGGGGTTCCCTTTTGATGAGAATATTGCCGCTAAATCAAAAGAAATTTATAATCCTTCTTCTCGCACCTTTAGAACCGGCAAGATTGATGGGTGGAAGAGTTCACTAGATGGTAAATTGGTTGAACGCTTGGTGGAATATTGCGAACCGCTTTGTAAGGAAGCTGGATATTAGGTGGGGTGGAGTAAAGTGAAAAATTATGCTTTCTTATAATCTAAACATTTGGGGTAAGGATTCAGGTCAAAGGGATCGCTGCAAGGCCAAAAAAGCTCGCTTCTTTAAAGTCTGCGGGATTGACTTTGAAGCCTGACTGGGTGACAAACAGCCTTAAAAACCTTACTGGGTGTGGGGTGACCGGGTGTAGGCTGTCGGGAAACATCAGGAGCTGGCCACGTTACTAGAAACGGTTGAATCAGGTTGGGGACGGTTGAATTAGGTAGAGGATGTTGGTTTTTGCACCGGGTAACTCCAAATTCGCTGTCTTGATGCAGTCGCTCATGGGGGAAACCCCCAAGACCGCGCTGCATCGCTTCTATTTTCCCCACACCCCAGACCCGGTCACCCCACACCCTGTCTACTTTTTAGCCTTGTTGTCACCCCCTCAGGTTATTAGACCCTCGCCGTGGTCTAGCCCCACCATTACTTGTGCCAGTTGCCTAAGTCCTAACAAAGCAGAATGAGTATCTCAGTTACTAATTTAACTATAGCCTTGGTTATCGGCTATCTCATGATTATCAAGATAGTCGCTTATTTAGCTCATCGAAGAAGTCATCAGACTGTTGAAGATTTCTTTATAGATGGAAGAAATACAGGGGTGTTGGCGCTTATAGGA
>NZ_JAAHIE010000941.1:0-2155 GCF_010671945.1 Moorena sp. SIO4E2 | reverse complement strand
CTATTAGAGTCGATGCCTGGTATTACCCAGGGCACCTCTCCTTCAAATCCGTACGTGCGACTTTCACCGCATACGGCTCCTAGATATCCTAGTCTTCTGACTTGCCCTGGTGAATATATTGGTGACAACTTTGGTGAACAGCCATAAGGTTGTTTTTCTTCCAGTTGTGATGATTTCCGTCAATGTGGTGGAGGTGTACTCTTTCCTCATCAATGAATTTCAGCCCGCAATATCCACAAGAATGGTTTTGCTTCTTCAAAGTTTCTGCAGTAGCATCGAAGTAGAGTTTCGAATTTCTCTGACTCCAATAGACTAAGTCTCCGTCATAAGGGGACTTAGTCCCTTTTACCATTACGTGTTTGTTCTGTTCATACCCTACTGCGGGGAAGCTTTTCTTGCATAGTTTGTCGGCCTGGTACCGGTTTACCTTCTCTTCGCTACGAAATTTCCGGTTTGCGGTATTGTTCATGTGCCATAAACTATCTCGGGAACTGCTCATGTCGCAGTACTTATGGTAATTCCTCCATCCACGTACGATGGGGGCTAGCTTCTTGGCTTTGACTTTTGCACCATAATTCGAACTGTTGACTACGGTCTTGATTTTCCTGCGGATGTTCCTATGATTCTCCACTGAGGGAGTGCAATGGAATTTTCCGTTTTGTTTGACGCGCATGCGCCATCCTAGGAAGTCGAATCCGTCTGTCGTTTTGGTTATCTTGGTCTTTTCTTCGCTGATTTCCATCCCGCGTTCTGCCAAAAATGCCTTGATTTTACCCAGAACTTTTTCGGCGTTATCCTTTGGCTTGAGGAATATCACCATATCGTCTGCGTATCTGACGCTTGGGTGTATTTCCTCTATTCCATCAAGTGCGATATTGGCTAGAAGTGGACTGACTACTCCTCCCTGTGGGGTTCCTTGCTCAGGAAATTCCAGGTCAACTCCTGCTTTGAGACAGCGGAATATCCCAGTCTTCAAACTTGCTGGCGCAATTAACCTGTCCATTATGGACTTATGGGAGATGCGGTCGAAACACTTCTTAATGTCCAGTTCGATTACTCTCTTGGTGATGCCATTTGCGTTCGATTTCAAGTTAGCGAACACGTATCTTTGTGCATCGTGCGCACTTCTTCCCGTTCTGAACCCGTAGCTACGAGCATGAAACAAGGCTTCGTATGCTGGTTCGAGGGCGAATTTTGCCAGACATTGCCACGCTCTATCGAAGATTGTTGGTATCTTGAGTATCCTTACTTTCCCATTCTTTTTAGGGATTGGGATTTCTCGAAGACCGGAGTGTTTCCAGTCGAGAGCGCTTTGCCTCATATTCTCAAGTACTTCCAGCCTCTCCTCATAATTCAGTGCAGTTTTCCCGTCGATACCGGCGGTTTTCTTGCCCTGATTAAGCTGTGTCACTTGGCGGATGGCCAAAAGCTGTGCTGAACGGGATTTCAATATCAGTTTCTGTAGAGACCGAGCTTTCCTCAAGTCACCAGCTTGAACCGCTTTATACACGCGCCTCTGTAGGCGGAAAAGATTTCTCCGGAGTTGTTTCCAGTTCTGTCCTTTCCAAAGGTCACTAGATTTTTGTCTGTGTCTACCCATACTCTCCATTGGTTTGCGTATTCTGAATACCCGTGCCCAGTTTTGAGCACATCTTACCCGATGGTGGGGATTAGGCTTGGCATAGCTTACCGAAGTTCCGACCGTTCTTCAGACCCAAGTGTTGCCATCGTTTTTACTCGTTCCATCCTCCAGATTGTTTAGATGATTTAGGACAGTCCAATTTGCCTACCCTCTTCTCGGAGCTTACGGATAACCGCCGTTCTTTCCGTGAGAATGCGAGGATGCCGTGCACACTATTTGTCCAGATTGTGCCGGTGCTTTTAGACACTTTTTCAGGACTTGTTTGCCCTTGTCATCTCCCCATTAGCGGCAGTGTGGCTTATCTGTTTCACCTCTGATTCCGCCCTGGTGCCAGCTTCACTCCGATGAAATGCCGTTCATCTCGGTGTGGCCAGATAGGGAGTCACTTGTCTCCTCAAGGGGTGGGTTTTCACCACCATCCGGAAGATAGTTAGGATTTCGGGGTTCTCCCGCGAATCCCCTAGCTCATACCCCTCCAGTTACTGGAGGCTCCTAGCTAGAACGAGCCGCACA
>NZ_JAAHIE010000940.1:0-2158 GCF_010671945.1 Moorena sp. SIO4E2 | reverse complement strand
AACCCAACTTAGATGTAGTAGTGGCCTCTGAGCGTATCCTGAAATCCAATCCCAAAGAGATCCAAGATTTTGTAGAAACATACTACGACCAGGTAGAGAAAGCTAATCTCAGGGATGGGGAAACTGCTAGTAAGGGGATGCAGTTTTTTACGGCGGCTGAGGCGAAAGATTGGATGAAATCAGGAACTTTGGCAAAAAGAATAGGGGAAACTGCGGAAGTTTTGGCAGCTTCCGGTAAGGCAAAAGATGTTCCTGTTAATACCACAGAACTGTTTACCGCTAACTATCTGCCCCCAACAGCTGAGCCAAGTATAGCTACAACCTCTCCGACTGATCAGAATCTGCCGGAAGTTGTGGCTCAACCTCAGGTAGCTGATTCTACTGAAGCCGATCAAGCTAAGGAATCAGAACCGGAAAAAACCGTTCTTGATGCAATAGCGAGTGGGGGAAAACCACGGCAGTCGCTCATGGGGGGAACCCCCAAGACCGCGCTGCCTCCCCAAGACCGCGCTGCATCGCTTGCTGAACCAGAACAAAAACCTGACTCTACCGCCACTCAAGTAGCTCAGGCAGATAATAACACTCAGGCTTCAGTTCCAGGTAAAGCTGAGGAAAAGCCGGAAGTTGCGGCTCAAGCTGAGGATTCCTCTAACACTGAAACCGATCAAGCTAAGGAATCAGAACCGGAAAAAACCGTTGCTGAACCAGAACAAAAACCTGACTCTACCACCACTCAAGTGGCTGAGGCAGATGATAAAGCCAAGGAATCGCAACTAGAACAAAAATCTGACTCTACAGGTACTCAAGTGGCAGAGGCTGAGGGACAAAACCCCCAGCCGCTAAGTAACTTAGAAGTTTTAGGTGAAGTCAAGTTTGCCAGGGCTTCGTTTCAATTAAGTCCCCAGCAGCAGCAAAAGCTCAATGATTTGGCAGAGGCAATTCAAAAATTTAGCCCCAGTAGTGTAGTTGTCAAGGTGCAAGGTCATACCTCCCGTACTGGCAATCCTGAATCTAACCAGAAACTCTCTCAAGCCAGGGCTCAAGAGGTAGTAAACTATCTCAAAAGCAAGTATCCCTCCCATCAATTCGTTGTGGAAGGATTAGGTTTCTCTGAACCCCAACCTGGTACTGACCCGACTTCTCCGGTTAACCAACGTACTGTGATTAGCTTGGCACCGATTCAATCTGGAAATTAGGAACAGACCAAGGCGTTGCCCAATTGTGGAATAGCCAAGGGTAATTGGTAATCGGTAATTGGTAAGTAAGCATTCAGCAGTCAGCAGTCAGCAGTCAGCTTTATCAAGCCCTGACAGCTGACATAACAGAAATTAAACGAATGCTTACCTCTTTTATTCAAAATCACCTCAATTAGGGTGTGCTATGCCCATAAGCACTTCAAGTAGCGTGGCCAAATGCCAAGGTTTATAGCTGATAGCACCTCAAGTAGCGTGTGCATTAGCTGATAGCTGTTCGCGAAGCGTGGCCAAAGGCCTTTAGCTGATAGCTTACATCGGTAACTTGCTCAACTATACTTGATATGATTCCGATATTCAGAAACCCCGAAGCAACCCGGTCAATTACCGTACATTGCCCTTTAGTTATTGGTGAATCAACTTTCTCAACCACAACCGACAGATAGTGATCAATCTCGATGGCATGGCAGCCTTGAATTACGCTTTGCCTATTGCCAGGGAAAAACTCAACCTATTCACACCTACGCCAAAGCTCCCTTGAAGGTACAGCGACCGTTTTATCCAGAAGGGCTAGGAGTTTGTCACAGTGTCGTACTTCATACCGCTGGAGGAATGGTAGCAGGGGACAGACTGTCTCAAGATATCCACCTGGAATCGGGGACTCATGCTTTAATAACCACTGCTGCTGCTAGTAAAGCTTATGGTAGGGGCAGTGCTAGCGCTAGTCTAAGAAACTATAGCGCTAATCATGAAAAGCTTAGCGGTAGTCTAAACCAACCAGAAGCTAGACCAATTATCTCTAGCGCTAATCCAGTAAACAATAGCGCTAGTTTAAAAAAGCCAGAAACTAGACAAATCATCCGGATCCAAGTAGAGACTGGTGCTTGTTTAGAATGGTTGCCCCAGGAAACGATTGTATTCAATGGTGCAGTTTACCGGCAGGATTTGCGGGTAGAATTAGCGCC
>NZ_JAAHIE010000094.1:0-19398 GCF_010671945.1 Moorena sp. SIO4E2 | reverse complement strand
ACTTATAGGCTTCCAAGTCTGTGGCATTTATCGTCCTATTCTGCGCTACACAAGCCTAGAGTTTATTACCACAGCACTCCAAGCTGTTTTCTACAGTTCCGGAGTTTTAGTGATCCTCGCTTACTTAAACGGTTCTTGGCCTCTTCCTCCCTCAGTTCTGATTATTGATGCCTTCCTTACTCTATTTCTCCTGATTGGGTTACGACTGCTAATTCGCAGCTCAACTCATAATCTAGCCTATTACGCCCATAGCAATTTACCTCCAGAAGGGCTACTGATCTATGGTGCAGGGGCAGCAGGTTATCAGCTTGCTGCTGCTTTAGCGAATCACCGAACTTACCGACTAATTGCCTTTATCGATGACAACTCTGATTTGCAACACCATGTAGTCATACAGGGACTCAAGGTTTACTCTCCTGCTGAGTTGCCGTTACTTTGGCGACAAAAAGCTTTTGATACGGTAATTTTGGCAATGCCTTCGGTAACAAAAGAAAGAAAACGCTGTATTCTAGAACGCCTACAGAGTCTTTCAATTCCTGTTAAAACCGTACCCTCCTTAAATGAAATGCTCTCTGGTGGAGTTTCTATTGAGAAACTTCGCAAGATTGATATTGCTGACCTCCTCGGACGAGAAGAAGCTGCACCTGATATTGAACTACTAGAAATGCAGGTGACAGGAAAAGTAGTGCTGGTGACTGGTGCAGGAGGCTCCATTGGTTCAGAACTGTGTCGCCAAATTGCTAAGCAGCAGCCCCAGTGTCTAGTACTTTACGAACTCAGTGAATTTGCTCTCTACAATATTGACCTCGAACTAGCAGAAACTTATCCTCAATTGCAGCGCTTTGCTTACCTAGGCAATGTCACCGATAAGGATCATCTCAGTACTGTTTTAAGGGATCATCAAGTCGAGACAGTTTACCATGCAGCAGCCTACAAGCACGTTCCTCTGGTAGAAGTAAATGCAGCGCGAGGCATTGAGAACAACGTTTTAGGAACCTGGACTACGGTCCGCTGTGCCATTGAGTGCGCTGTGAAAAACTTTGTCTTGATTTCCACTGACAAAGCGGTACGTCCTACCAATATTATGGGCGCTAGTAAACGGGTAGCAGAGTTGGTAGTACAGGCATTAGCAGCTCAACCAGGACATTCTACCCGCTTTGCCATTGTCAGATTTGGCAACGTCCTTAATAGTAGTGGTTCGGTTGTGCCTCGCTTCTCCCGACAAATTGCCCAAGGTCAACCCATTACCGTTACCGATCGGGAAATTACTCGCTATTTCATGACCATTCCTGAAGCGGCTCGCTTAGTGATGCAAGCAGGGGCAATGGCAAGTGGAGGAGAGGTATTCTTGCTGGATATGGGAGAACCAATTCGCATTTACGATCTCGCTTTGCAAATGATTCGTTTGAGTGGGCTTATTCCCCAACAGGACATTGAAATCAAAATAACGGGATTGCGACCAGGGGAAAAACTCTATGAGGAGTTGCTGATATCTGGGGATAATGTCAAACCCACGCGACATCATAAAATTTTCTCTGCTCAAGAATATTTTTGGAGTTGGGAGATTTTGCAACCGCAGTTGATAGTTCTCCTTGATAAAGCTCGACTCAATGATCGTGCAGGTATTGTTACTCAACTGTGTAATCTGGTGCCAGAGTACCAGCCTTCTGGTTGTAATGTCCCCATTAATATGATGTGCGCTTGAATACTTACACGAGGCGCGAATCGAAGGCAGAAGCCAGAAGACAGAAGGCGGAAGGAAAGGAGTAAGGTTTAATCGGAGATGGTTTTTTATCACCAACAGGACTTACGCGGTTAAGTTGATTTCGCCCCCCTAGCCCCCCAATTTTGGGGGGAATGATGTCAAAGTCCCCCGCCCCCCTAACCCCCCAATTTTGGGGGGAATGATGTCAAAGTCCCCCGCCCCCCTAGCCCCCCAATTTTGGGGGGAATGATGTCAAAGTCCCCCGCCCCCCTAACCCCCCAATTTTGGGGGGAATTATCGGATGCTTCGCTGTCTTGATGCAAAGCGCGAGTGGGGGAAACCACGGCAAAGCGCGAGTGGGGGAGACCCCCAAGACCGCGCTGCCTCCCCAAGACCGCGCTGCATCGCTTTTGACAGATGGGGACCAACGGGGGCAAATGCGCAAAAATATCCCCTATCTAGCTATCTTCCCATCTCCCCATCTCCCCACACCTCCCACCCTGCCCACCCTCCCCACCCTCTCCTTAATTATGGGTATTCAACCAGACTTGATATTAATCCTTGCTCCAGGGTATAGGGTGGTTGCCAGTTGAGAGTCTGACAAAGTTTGCTACTATCAACCCATAGGGAACCATCCAATCGAGAAATCATTGAACTATTGAGGATGAAAGTTCGCCTGGTGATTAGTTCTACAGTATCTCCCAAATTACCGGCTAGCCTCAATAAGCTCAGGGGAATTGGCAAGATATGACACGGGAGTTCTAGACATTGAGCAATTTGTCTGATCAGTTGCGTTGTTGAGAGGTCTTCGCCGTCGCTGATCAGAAAAGTTTGGTTTTTAGCTTGGGGATGGGTGATAATAGTGGCGATCGCATCTACTAAGTTACCTACAAAAACCAAACTACGGCGATTATTTAAAGAGCCAAAGGGTAGGGGTAATTTTTTCTGTACTAATTTAATTAAACGTTCCATGTTGCCTGGATTTCCCTGACCATAAACTAGGGTAGGACGCAAAATAGTCCAAGTCATCTTGTTGCTTGAGCTAGCTAACTCAATTAAAGCCTGTTCTGCTTTCAATTTGCTGCATCCATAGGGAGTATCAGGTTGGCAAGGAGAGTTTTCGGTGAGAATCTGATCACTTAAGGTGGCCATAGCACCAATAGAGCTAATGAAGATAAAATGCTGGACACCAGCTTTAATGGCATGTTTAACTAGCTGAGTAGTACCTAAGGTATTCACTTCCAGAAATTCTGCTTCCGGATTCGGTGCGTCGTCCTGTAAGATGTGAGCCCTTGCGGCTAGGTGAATTACGGTGTCGATGCCTTCAAGAGCCTTACTCCAATCAGTATGACGATTGATTTCACCTACAGCAATGGTTTTGAGGGAGATGTCTGGGGGATGGAGAAATTGGTTACGCACTGCTGCAGTGATTTGCCAACCTCGCTGATGGAGAATAGGCAAAAGATGACTAGCAATGAAGCCAGTTGCGCCAGTTACAAGAATATGTTTCATAATCGCTATGTGCTAAGTTGGAAGTGATTCAGTGATGGCTTTCAACTCTCGGTACTACTAACTACACTAAGAGCTATTAGAGTCCGAATTGGATGGGTAGTTATTAAGGAGTATTATGAGTATAAACAATAGGCTGTTCAAGGATTTTATGAGCTTTCCAATTGCAAAAATTAGACTCAATAAGTTGTGGCTTGTTTTGCTTCCTATGGGACTGTTTTTTCTTAGTATCATTCCCTTACGTTTAGCCATTGCACGCCATCAAGCACCAGAACCCCAGGCTATTTTGGTTCTTGGTGGTAATAAAGATCGCTTCAAATTCACTGCCCAGTTTTCCCAGTCCCATCCTGAATTAGATATTTGGGTTTCTGACTACCCCAGTAATTTTGAGCATAACAGGCAGATTTTCCGAAAAGTAGGAATCTCAGACCAGCGAATTCACTATGATTTTTGTCCCACGGATACGGTGACCAATTTTACTTGCACAGTTAACTATTTTTATCGGCAGGATATTCAACATATCTACCTAGTAACCTCGGATTATCATATGGTAAGATCCCGCGCAATAGCAACTTTTGTTTTGGGTAGTCGGGGTATTGCAATTACTCCGGTTACTGTACCCTCAAAAGGCTATCCAAAAGAGTCAAAAATACGAGTTATTCGAGACTGTATTCGTTCTCTCCTCTGGATAGTGACTGGAAAGAGTGGGGCAAGTTTGAACCCAGATATTAAATCATGAGGGTTTCTGATTTAATAATTTCTGGTAAATCGGCTCAATCTGTTGCACCATTTGAGCCACATCAAAAAGCTTTCTAGTTAGCTGTTGGGCATTGTGACCAAGACGTTCCCGTTCCTGGGGATTTTGGAGTAGGTAAACTAGATGATGAGCTAATTTGGCAACATCTTTAGCCGGAAATAGTAAACCCGTTTCGCCATGATGGACAGTTTCAGGAATACCATAGATATTAGGAACAACAACAGGTTTACCTAATAGCATAGCTTCAGTCATGGCTCTACCTAAACCTTCCCAGAGGGAGGAAAGGGCAAAAATATCAGCTATTTTCAGAATTTCCGGTACATCTTCCCTGGAACCCAAGAATTTAACCTGATTTTCAATACCAAGTTGTTGAGTTTGAGTTTGTAAACGGGGTTGCAATTCTCCTTCACCAACTAGTAGTAACAGATTTTCGGGGGAGTGTTTGAGAACTTGAGCAAAAGCTTCAATTAAGTAATAGGGTGCTTTTTGTTCATCTAAACGCCCCACCATCACAATAACTTGCCAACCATCGGGAATTTCTAGTTGCTGTCGAAGTTGTGGGAGATGACAAGGACGGTCTAATTTACTAAAGTCAATTCCACTGTAGACCGTTTGGGATTTTTCTTGACTCAGGATCCCCAGTTGGATAGCTTGTTTACGGTTAAGTTCACTAACGGTAAGAAAAAAATCTGTACAGGGGCGCATACTACGCTCTAGATTAATATAGAGTTGGCGTTTCCAACTAGGCATAAAGTCATGGAAAGCAAAGCCATGGATAGTGTGGACAACCACAGGAACTTTAGTAATGCGAGCAGCTACACGACCAAGAATTCCTGCTTTTGAGCTGTGGGTGTGCACAACATCAAATTTTTCTCTACGCAGTAATTGAACTATTTCTGTTAGAGCTTTAAGGTCATAGATAGGGTTAATCGGGTTAACTAGGTGGGGTATGGGGTGGAAGGTATCCGCACTTTGTTGAGCACGATTCAACCATTGTCCTTCTGGATTTGAGGCTAAGTGAACCTCAAATTGATTACGATCATGTTTTTCCACTGTCAGGAGGGTGTTGTCTTGCGCCCCTCCGACAGCTAAACGGGTGATGAGATGGAGAATTTTAGATTTATTTTTGAGATAGGTAGTCACTAGGTTTCACATTATTATCTACTGTTTTACTTTTGATAAACTTGCTCAAGGCAGTAATTTGTTTTGAACAATTTTTTCTAAATAAGGTTTAGCAAAGAGTTGATAGTAGCCTTTCAAATAAATTTTGTTAGTATCGTTAATTCGTTTATTATTGCGAGTAATATGTTTGAAGATATAGCGAGCAGCAAACCAATTAGCAGTTTTTCTCAAATCCTTGGATTTTTGCTGATAACAGTAACCATCTAAAAATGCATTAGCTAAGCTCTTTGGTACAGTCTTAATTCCAAATTTAGCTGTTCCCCAATAAGCTAATTCCAGCGAAGCCAAAAATCTGCCTACATCTTGTAAATGAGGTACTATCTCATGAGTTGTATTTAAATCTAGCAAATAAACATCATTTTTATTGATTAAAACATCACGAATGTCAAAATTGTTAAGCCCAATTCCAAATGATATGTTTTGGGGAGTATATGAGCCTTGCAGGATTTCTTTGTATTCAATATCTATCTGCTCTAACAAAGAGTCTGCTTGGCTTACAAATGTATATTCATATCCTTGTTTTTGATGGAATTCATATAACCATGATCCGATGGAAAATAACGTTGTTTCAATGTTTTGATAATGGAGATTTTTATAAAGCTGAAAACTGATTATTTCTTTGGTGACAATAGCATTGAATTTTGACAAATAAGTGATGGGTTCAATGGTATTTATATTTGTCAAAAAATTTAAATTTTTATTAATCCATAAAAGGGAATTATACTCATGTAATCCCTTAGATATTGAATCGTGATTTTTGATTGCTTTACTAAGACTTGATGTCTTATCATTTATAATTTTAACATAAACATTTTGTTTTTTGCTGATTTCAAAAAGCAATATAAAAGAATTATGACGAATTTCAATGTTTATTAGTCTCGTCAAATTAACACTCTCTAAACTGAATAACTTATTTAATTCGACAGTAATATCATTAATCAGTGTTTTATTGGTTTTATTAAACATAAACAAGTAAGTTTTTATCTGTTTAATAAATGTCATCACAAAACTAAGCATTTCAGTATTTATAAATTTTATAGATTTTTTTGTTTATGATTTAATAACTGGTAATATAATTCTAACCACTTTATTAATCCCTGATCAAAACTATGATTTTCTGCGATATAATACCGACTTAGCTGACCCATTTTCTGACGTTCAAATAAAGGTAATTCCATCAGATTTTGCATGGCTTTAGCTAAAGCTTCAGAATTTTGAGGTGGTACGATAATTCCCGTTTTACCATCTAATATCACTTCCCGATTACCCCCAACATCAGTAGCTACCATAGGTAAACCAGAAGCAGATGCTTCTAAAAGTACTACTGGCATTCCTTCCCAAGCTGAGGACATCAAATAAGCATCGGCAGCACTCATCAAAGCTGGTATATCCCGGCGTACCCCTAAAAATCTTACTTGGGATTCAATGCCCAACTTTTCCGCCAAAGTTTCTTCCTTAGAACCTAAAAAACCATCTCCAGCAATCAGTAGAATTGCATTTTTATATCTTTGAGCAATTTGAGCAAAGGCTTTGAGCATATTGGGATAATCTTTTTGCTCATGGTTACGCCCTGCTGCTAACCAAACAAATTCATCTCCTAGATTTAATTCCTGGCGAATTTTGCTGCGTACTTCAGGGTGATGTTGAAATTTTTCACTGTCCACAACATTGGGTATAAATTTAATTTTATGTTTGGGTACTACCCCCACTTTGATGTAGCGTTCCAAACCGGCTTGACTCACCTGAGTGGTTAAATCACACCAAGGATCTGTGCAACGGTAGGCAACTTCTCGCCAACGTCCCCCCTCTTTAAGATTATGAGCTGTAGCCACCAAAACCTGTATGGGAGTAAAAATCCTGGCGATCCTAGCCATCAGATTAGCGTGGAACATATGACTGTGTACAATTTGCGGTTGCCATTGGCGTAAGAGATTAATTAACTCTAGTAATGCCCTGGGTTCTGGTACACCCCGTTTCATGTTTAAACTATGGACAGATAATCCTTGGGCTTGGGCTTCTAAACCCATTTGACCTATGGGAATTAGAGAAAGAATCCTTACTTGGTGACCTTTAGCTACTAAAGCATGGGCAAGATACATAACTTGTTGTTCTGCTCCCCCTACTCCTAAACCAGTGGAAAGAAGGACTATACTCAATTTATCTGTGGCATTACTCATTATCTGTGCTTAAATTCAATAGTTTTAAGTATTCAGTAGTACTCTTTTCTTGGGAGAATTCTTCTTTAGCTCTAGATTGCAACACTTCCGGGGCAATGGGATTATTCAAAGTAGCTACCATTGCTTGGGCTAAACCCTCCACATCCCCCACTGGAACTAAATTGCCGTATTTACCCCCTGCTAAGATTTCCTCTGGGCCACTTTTGCAGTTAGTTGCTACTACAGGGGTTCCCACAGCCATAGCTTCAATTAACACCGTGGGTAAACCTTCTCGATTAGAAGACAGAACAAATAAGGCTGCTTGAGCCATGTAAGCAAAAGGATTATTAACAAATCCTGGTAAACTTACCTGATCTTCTAAGCCCAATTCCTTGACTAAGGCTTCTAATTTAGGGCGTTCTTCCCCTTCCCCTAAAATCATTAATCGAGCGGAACAGTTTTGTTGAGCGATGGCAAAGGCTTTAATTAAGGTAGGGAAGTCTTTTTGCTTGGTGAGTCTACCTACTCCTAAAATTACGGGAGGCTCTCTGGGAGAAAACCAGGGATGGTCTATGGTAGCTTGAGCTTTGAGCAGTAAATTAGGGGTAACTACTGGATTATAAATAACTTTGATGTGCTTGCGGGGTAAATTAACTGTAGTTGTTAGGTTATCTGCCACACCTCCCGATACCGCTACAATGGAGTCTGCCCAAGGGTAACAGTGATGGATTAAGCCGTGAATTAAGGGGTTTTTCCATGGGGATTGATTGCCCTCAGAAGAGAGAGTGTTACGCACAGTAACAATGATGCGGGTGGGTACTCCAGCAATAAATTTACCCCACAAGCCAACTAAGTTAACATAATCCATAGCGCAGATGAGGTAAGCAGGTTTTTCCTGTTTCAGGTATCGCACTAGCTTAGGTAGGCTCAACAGCACCCGTTTGGCTTCAAGGTGAACTAGATTAACTTGGGGAGATATCTCCGAAAAATAAGCACCATCTTTTTGCGCCAGAACTAAATCTACCTTTAAACCTTGTTCCGCAAGACCATTGGCGAGTCTGAGCATATTGCGTTCTGCACCACCACCCCGGAGGGAAGCTAGGAAAATGGCTATTGTTTGAGTTGACATAACGCTTCTCATTTTACTTTGCCTTTTTTGTTAATAACTGCTAATAAAGCACAGGACATAAGAACAGGACGATAATATAAAATTCGATGATTAAAAAGGCACCACACCAAAATAAATACGGCAAAACTCCAGATTAAATATTTTTTGTTAGTACGGGTATTTTTATTAAGGGTATAGATTAGAGAAGGAATAATAAAAATACCAATAATGCCATGCTCTGCTAGTAAAGATAAATACATATTATGGCTATTTAATTCCAATTCCCATTCTTCCGTAGCTCCAATTCCATTTCCTAACAATGGTTTTTCTGAAAAATAGTCCCAGGCATACTTAGCTAGCTGGAACCTTTCTTGAGCAGCGTTATCTTCAGTAGATCCAGTAGTAAAAATTTCAATTCTTTTTTGAGCTTTTCCATGTAAAAATTCTAAATTATTAACTTGATAATTATTATCTAAAAAAAACGTTATTTGATTTCCGATTACAACAAGTAATACTCCTATAAATAGAAATGCTTTTACCAATTTATATTGTGGAATTACGTTAAATATAATCAGAGTAATAACACTAATAAGCCAACCAAGTATTCCTCCTCTGGAAAATGTAGAAAAAACCCCCAAACCAACTAAAATAACAAATAGTATACGATATTTAGGCTTGAAAAGATCGACAGTAAAAAGCATTCCTAGGGTTAATGTCCCTGCACTATCATTAGGATCTAGGTAAAAACCTGCGGAGCGTCCCACATCATCCCAGTAAAATGCTTCTGGGTAAAATATTTCATAAATATTATTAGCAATTCCTAGTAAAACAGCAAATAATATAGTCCAAATAGCACAAGCTTGTACTAAACTAGTTTGGGATAAAATTACTAGCATAATTAGCACAAAAATCATAGAGAGAACTCTAGTTTCAAGGGCTTGAAAAGCAATGCTAGATTGAGATGAAAAAAAGAAAGATCCAATTGAAATAACTAAAAAAACTCCACACCAGATGATTAAATAAGTAGACTTATAATTGATTTTTATTTTTAAGATTAACAAAAACAAGGTTGCTAAACAAAATACAGCAATAAACCAAAGAGGAATAATATTGACAATATCAGCATTGTGCAAATAGTTATCTATACCTGTAAAAAATATCGCAAATGACGCTACTGACAATAAAATATTATAGTACAGTAAAGCATTTTTTTTTTGCATAAACTTCATAAGTTTGCATCAATAATATATTTATAAAATTGTAAAAACTATCTTAAATTTAGTGATAATTGTAATATAAAAACGAGAAGATATTGCTCCATCAAGAGTGTCAGTTTTATCTCTATGCCACTTGATTACAGATCCTGGTTCTAGAAACATTAATCTGAATCGACGCTTAGAGCCAGGAAGTTTGGTCAAAATCTCTTTAATATATGGGCACATTCCCATAGCGGGTGTTTATAAAAAAGGCTTCCCAGTAATAAGTTTATCAGTATAAACATCTCCCCCAGAGGTTATTAAACCTATAGCTTTCCATCCTCCATCGTGGTGATCATGTCTAGAATGTTACTCTCCTCCAAATTCTTTGATTAGATTATAGTAATCTGTTAAAAGTATTGATTGGGAGAAGTGAAGCGGTAATTCACACTGAAGCGAAAGATTACTAAGTGCTGTCAATATTTAAAATATTTGCATATATAAAAAGCTCCAAATCCTGTTTAAATTTCTGAAATTGTGTATCGGTACTTACCAGAAGCACTTGGGTAAATTTGATCAACAAATTCAAAACTAATTTGGCATTCTTCTCCTATCGCTATTTGGCAATGATTAACTATTTCATCTAATTCTTTTTGCTCTGGCTGATAATCTTGATTTCCTTTCATGATTCTTATCACTAGTTTTGAATAATCCTTTTGAACAACTTGGAAGTTATAAATCCAGTCTTTAAAATAAAGAAGATAAGTAAAATATGATCCATATACTAGACTGCCGTCTTTACGCTTAAACATATCCGTAATTCTACCTGAAACTTCCTTGAATATCTGCCGTGAGGGTTCGTTAACTAACAAAGTGCCACTGTCACCAATTTTGTACCGTATTAATGGCATAGCATAGTTAGTTAAATTAGTAACCAAGATGTTTCCTTCAACACCGGTTGGCAAGAGATTATTATTATCATCTACAATTTCAATATAACTGCCCCAAGGTGCAGCCCATAGACCTTCTTTACCAGGTAGTTCACAAGCAATATCACCCACTTCTCTAGAGCCATAACGATTGAAAACTTGGCATTGAAATACAGACTCAATCTTTTCGCGCATCCAAGGATAAAGTGTGCCGGAAGTGGTTATAATAGCTTTTTGAGGAACAATGGTTATTTGCTCCTGTTCAGCAAATTGTGCCAATTCATATATTGCCTGAACGTAGGCAATAATTATCTTAGGAGGTTTGTTATTTAGCTTGTGAATAAACCCCGCCATTTTTTCAGGAGTCATCAAGAAAGCATTCATATAGGTCGTATTTCTAAGAAAGCTTGATAACTTAGCTTTAATACCTTTGTTTGATAATAAATCTGTTCGTGAGCCCCATAAAATTGCTTGTGGATCACCAAATTTTCTACCTGAAACAAAATAAGAATAAAGCGACTTAATCGCCATCGAACGGTTGAAATATGCCCGGTCTTGAATAAGCCTTATTGGTTCTCCGGTTGAGCCACTTGATTGATTAAAATACCACTGTCGTTGTTTTAAATCCGTAGATTTTATTTGTTCAAAGTTTTGGCGAATTAAATCTTTGGTTAAAACTGGCAAGTTTTGAAGATATACTTCTGGATTTTGTTCAAGAAGTTTATAATTGCCAATTTGAGCCATTATTTGAGTATAATAGGGGACATTTTTTTGGCAATGGTTAAGAATTTTTATCAAGTTTGTTTGAGTTGTTTCAGGGTGTATTCCTGAAGTAATTTCTTGACTAAGCTTGTCAAAAATAGCAGAGTATCCTCTACCTTGTAGAGAAGAATAGTGTGAATAAAGCCATCCTCTAAAATTCATTATTTACTCACATTTTCAAAAAGTTTTTCCCAATCTTGCAAAATTTTTTCTAAAGCAAAGCGTTTATTGACTTCTGTCGCACGGCTAGCTAAACGTTGACGTTCTTCTGAGTTAGACATCAAATTTTCCATGGCAGTAGCTAAAGCTTCTGAGTCTTCATTGGGAACTAAGACACCATCTACGTTGTGACGAATAATTTCTTTTGGTCCTGTAGGACAATCCGTAGCAATGACTGGTAATCCACAAGCTAAGGCTTCGCAATGTACCATAGGAAACCCCTCCCAGCGAGAAGCCATAACAAATAATTCAGACTTTTTTAAGACAGGAAAAGGATTACTTAAACGACCTACTAAAACAACCTGAGCAGATAAATTTAGTTTATTAATTAGAGCTAATAACTCAGATTTTAAATGTCCTTCCCCTATGATTAGTATTTGCCAATCGGGATATTTATGGGCAATTTTTGAAAATGCGCTGATTAGAATATCGAAACCTTTTTGTTTTGTTAGCCTCCCCATACTTGTGATCCAATTTTTGTGGGAATCTATACCTAGATTATGTAAGACATGGTCTTCAATCAGATCATTCTCTGGTATTTTCACTATTGGGTTATATATCACTACTCTTTTATTTGGATTTAGCCATTGGAATGACTGATCTAATTCTTTACTTACACTCACTAATTTATTAGCGTATTTATAAACTAATTTTCTAAGACTGTACTTTTTGCGTTGATCAGATTTTTCTCTGCCGTAAGAATGTTCAGTAATAATTGTCGGCAGATTAGTTTTTAATAAAGATAATATAGTTAATATATTTGTATTTACTAAATGGGAAATAACTACATCAGGATTAGTAGATTTAATAGCTTTTCTTAAAACTAAACATCTGTGTAAGTTATTTCGTAAAGCTTGAATAGCATTGTGTGAAGCACCCGCAATATTCAGAGCTAATCGAGAGACCTTAGGTGAAAGTTTATAAAAATCACGTTCTTTACCAGCTATCGTGATAAGTGTTACCTGATGACCTTTTTCTACAAATCCTTCAGCAAGCAAAACCGAAACACGTTCTGCACCACCACAAGAAAGAGATGAAATCACTAACGTTATTTTCATATTTTTTGTTGGTAATTTTTGTTAAGTTTTTTATTTATAAATGTAATGTGCATCAAAAAACAAATCAAATAAATTAGGCTAGTAGATAAAGCAATTCCAGCAATTCCAATCCATTGTATAAATAAAAAGTTGCAGACAATATTTACCAGTAAATTAAATGCACAAGTCCAAGTAAATACATAATTCATCCTCATTGAAGTAATTAGTCTAACCACTAAAATGTTGCCAATATAAAAAGGAAGTTGTAAGGCATACAAAGCTTGAATATGAGCCACTAAATATGTGTCATCTGCTGTAAATGATCCCCTTTGCAAGAGAATCCTAACTATAGGAATGGAACAAATTAAGAGAATAATGGTTAAGGGAATAGTTGTGATGAATATTAGCTTCAGATATTTTTTTAGCGTATGTTTTACCCCTTGCCAATCTTCCCTGGCGATCATCTTAGAAAAGTAAGGAGTAACGGCTGTCCCTAATCCTATGGCGACAAGACTAAGGGGCAAAGCTGTCAATTTATAGCCATAGCTCAGGGCTGCGACGCTTCCCGGTGCTAACATGGCTGCCATTGATTGGTCTACTAATTTAGTACTTCCTATGAGGAATGCAGCAGCAGCAGAGGCTCCATAGAGCCGAAAGACTTCTTTAAGCTTAGAGTCAAGCTTATATAGTTTTGGTATTAAGCTAATGCCTTTTCGCCTCAGTGATATACCTAGGAAAATAATTTGTATTAAAGTTCCTCCTAGTAGTGCTATAACTAAGGCAAAGACTCCCCAAGATGAAAATTTTACAAGTAAGATAATGCTTAAGGCAGGGATGGCAATGGGCAAAATAGCAGCCAAGGCAAAACGTTCTCCAGAATTTAAAACAGCCTGGCAAATCGTAACAATTCCCTTAATTAAAATTAGAGGAGAAACTGCTAAGAGTAGCTGAAAAGTAAACTCGATTTTGCCTGAGTCGAAACCTGGTGCAATTTTAGGTAAATAGAAGGGAGCAAAAGCTACCATGAGGATGGTAACCAAGATTAACAATCCAATTACATAAGACATTGCTCCAGAAAGAAGTTTCTGAGCCTGTTGTTGTCCTTGTTGCTCTCTTTCCCGTATATAAGTAGGAATAAAAGCAGGTTTAAAAGAACCAGCAACTACATTACCAATAAACTGAGGAAATAGTAAGGCAATCACTAATGCATCCACTTCATTGCTGGTGCCAAAACTCCAAGCAACCACAAATTCTTTGCCCACAGATACTATTTTTACCAGTACAGTCATGGCAGTTACTTTAGCAGCAGCACCAAAAATTTGGCGATTATTAGAGCCACTGGAAATATTTTTCCAGAACTTAAATGCATTATGTAATGGCTGTTTTTTCACTGTAAATATTTAATCTATAGCAAAGGGAACAGGGAACAGGGAGTAGGGAACAGGGAACAAAAATTATCACAATTCCTACACGGATCCCTATAAATTTTTGATAGCTGTGTGAAGTAACGATTACCAAGACTGCCTAACCAATCCCAGATTACTCTTCTCATGCTCAGACTGGGGAGGATTACCAGCAGATTGCCGGTAGGAGTAACTGTTACCATGCTTGTTATTAACAAAATTTGCCACCACCCCAGCTAAAGTACACTGATTGCTCCGTAAAATCTCCAAGGAACGGGTAATATCATCATGGGTACTGCATTCCATGCCAGCAACAAAGATAATTCCATCCACATAACTGCCTACACTTTGGGTATCAGCAACCCCTACCACAGCAGGAGTATCGATTAGCACATAATCATAAGTCTGTCGCCACTCATCAAATAGCTGCTTCATTTTCTGGGAATTCAACAGCGCCACTGGATTAGGAGGAGTAGGACCAGAACTGATTAGATCAAGACTTTCAGTCTTTCCTGTCTGAACGAGGGAATACCAAGGACGGTCACTGGTAAGAGCTGTACTTAGTCCCCCATGGTTTGGCAATCCTGCCAATAGATGTAACGTTGGTTGACGCAAATCCCCATCGACTACTAAAACTCGCTGTCCCAATTCAGCTAAAACAGCTCCTAAATGATAGGTAATCGTTGTCTTACCTTCAGAGGGCATTGCAGAAGTGAAAGCCAAAACCTTGATCCTGTTTGTAGCTGCACCAAGATAGCGTAAATTCATGGCTAGAGAGCGCAAGGATTCTGTAAATGCTGACTGCTGATCACTCGATAATCTTCTTTGTTCTTCGATTCGAGCACCGACTATATGTCCCCGGATACGGGGAATAGTTCCTAATAAAGATAGCCCCGTTAGTTGCTTTAAATCTTCGACCTGTTTTACCTTCTGGTCTAAACGCTCCAGCAGGAATGCCGCTCCTACCCCAGACAATCCTCCCATAAGTAAAGCCAAAATCAAATTCAGTTTGATATTGGGAGAAATAGGATCTTCTGGTAGGTAAGGAGACTCAAGAATCTCCCAAGGGGCAATTTCTTGAGCTTCAGCAATCTGTAACTCTTGCCGTTTTTCTAGTAAGTTATTGACTGCTTGGGATCTAACTTCTAACTGACGCTGTAGCTCGGTATACACTTGCTGGAGTTGGGGAATTTGCTGAAACTGAGCTGCCACTTCAGTTTGAGCTTTACGAATAGCCTCTAGCTGGTTTTCCTGAGCGGCAAATCCTGTCTCTAGAGCAAGTAATTGATTAGTTAGTGTTTGGCGAGTTTCCCCGTATCCCACTACCTGGTTAATATCAATTTGTGAGCTTGCTGACCCCAGGATGCTTTGGGTACGCTTCTGCAATAGATTCTGTATTTGGTTACGCTTCAGTTGTAAGCTTTCCACCGCAGGATGATTATCCTGGAAACGAGTTAGCTCTAGAGCCAGCTCGGATTCTAGTTCTGTCAGTTGATTAGCTAAGTTTTTATAGTAAGGATCTTGGCTGAGAACCGAATTTGCTAAAGCTGCTTGGGGTTGTTGACCTGCTTCTTGTAGCTGTTGGCGTAATTCCTGTAACTGTCGCTGAGTCTGACTCAGAGCAATTTCTACTTCCTGCTCCTGTTGCACAAGAGATTGCTTGAGTTCAGATACCTGAAGAGCATAAGCTTCTGGTTCCACAATACCATAGCGTTCTCGAAAGCTACGCAGAATTGATGTGGTTGCATTTAGGGCTTGTTGTGCTTTCGGTAGTTGCTCATCAATAAACTGAATTGCATTGGTTGCCTGGGAGCGCTGCCGCTCTATACTGTAATCGACATAGGTATAACTGAGAGCTTCTAGTACTTTTTGAGCCCTTTGGGGATTTGTGTCTTGGTATGAAACGATCAGTACATCAGCATCCCCTACCTGACGAATCGACATGTTTTCGATTACTTCTTTAACAGACAGTTTGTCAAAAGAGCTTTCTGGGGGGCTAATTGCCTTAGCAACCAAAGAGCGACTTTTAAGAATCTCAATTTCGGTAGATAAATTTTCCTTATTTTTAGGTTTTTCTGTTTCTTGTAACCCACCAACATCAGGCACGGAAGCTTCCCGATACATTAGGATCAGCATCTCTGACTCATATTCAGGGGTCTTGAGAAAAGTCGCTGCTGCCCCCCCTGCAAAAACTGTCGTTCCCACTGCTAATGCCGTTTTCCAAAACCGAAGCAGAATCGACCCCAGTTTAAATAGGTTAATCTCCTCTTGTCCGGTCTCAACACTCTCAGTCTTTACTTCCATGCTCATGTTCTGTTAAGTAGTTCTGGTGAGCGAGAACTATTCTATCTAGAGTGAAAAAGAATTTCACTTGAGTAAACGCTGATTAATACTACAAGTGCTAACTAGATAATCAGGAAAATTAATACCCCACTTTCCGCACTTGAGCTTGTAGCATCAAGTAGTTATGGCCAAAAGCTTTCCATTACAAAGGCTATAGTCATCATGAGTAAGTTGTTGTGCATTTAAATTAGATATTATTTAGTTACAAAAAAAAACCGTCAAACCCTATATACCTGGGCATTGCTGATTCTTGGTATGATTCCCAATAGCATTTATATTTGAGTGGTAATCATCAATAAAACCAACAAAATGTTGAGGTAAATAACTAACTAAAAAAAACGTTATTATTTTGATATAAAACCAATCTCTCGATTATTAATACACCTTCAAAACTCTAAATCCGGATAGTTATCAAAAATTGAATAGCTACTGGATTTAGAAAGCGATAACACTAGTGTGTGAATAGTTTGTGAATTACTTTCAACTTAAAAAAGCGTGAAATTATTTCCAGACAAATTTTTCAGAAAACTATGAAGACTACCGAAAGCACCGGACATGATATTAGATCATTTCCGGTTAATCACTTCCCAACCCAAATAGTCCCTAAATTTTTGGTAAGCTGTCGCGCATTTAAACGACCTTGTCTTGATGCACACCTAACTACCTGTTTGTGGATGGTGGTAGCGCTAATCCAAACGGCATTGCTGAATCTTCGAATGAATATGAGTGGGGTGGGCATCCTGCCTGCCCGGAAATGAAACGGGCAAGATGCCCATGGCACCACAGCCAAGATGCCCATGGCACCACAGCCAAGATGCCTGTTCTACCAAGATGCCCATTCCACCACGGGCAAGATGCCCATAGCACCACAGGCAAGATGCCTGTTCTACTATTATCCCCTGTTCCCTGTTCTCTGTTCCCTATTCCCTACTTCTGCAAGAAATCTATTCTATACCAATTGGAAATCGTCACCACTCAATTGATCTAGATGCACATCCTCAATCACAAGGGTTCCACCAGTCTTAGGAGAAAGAACAACACCCTTGTCACTGTCAGATAGGATACCAGATTTTACTGCTCTATGAAACCACTGTTGAGGATCAATGGCACCAAAGCCCTTCAATTTAATCAGATCTGCACCAATTTCAAAGTCCTCGATCACATCCACGTCACCATGGCGGAAGCTACTGCCCTTAGTGAACAAAAACTGATCATGACCAGCACCACCAACTAACGTATCACTACCACGACCACCATTAATCCTGTCATCACCACCACCACCAGTGATGTGGTCATTACCACGACCACCCACTAAACGATCCTTACCACCACCACCATTAATCGTGTCATTACCACGACCACCATTAATCGTGTCACGACCAGTGCCACCATCAAGCACATCCTTACCAGCACCCCCTTTAATTACATCCTTGCCTCCATCCCCGGAGAGGGTATCATTACCACCACGACCGACAATAGTATCGTTACCCTTTCCACCACTAATGTGGTCATTACGACGAGTACCAATCAGTTTGTCATCCCCTGGGGTACCGGTTGACCCTGGTTTAACTGGCACCAGACCAGCATCCCATACCAATTGGTCAATCCCTTCTGGCAAGAATCGAGTGATCGGACCGATAGTAACACGACCGGTATTGGGATCAACATCACTATCTATGGGACTATCGGTATCAATAAACTGTCGTGGGTCATTATCTTGGGTAGTAAAAGTAAACCCTTCCGGTGCAACGAATTCCAGGGTATAACGAGTAGAAAGGTCATCCGGGATATTCTCAAATAGATAGAAACCAGGATTCTCATTATTATCATCATTCGTAGTAGTTGTCTGGATTAGGTTACCGTTGATGTCGAAGAGATTAACAGTAACGCCATTGACACCATTTTCAGGAGGCTCATTTTGGAGACCATCTCTGTTGCTGTCTAACCAAACATAATTGCCAATAGAACCAGTAGGATCATTCGGATTTGGTTCTGGTAGTGGTACCGGAGTAGGCAATGGGTTTGGGTGTGAATTGGAATTGTCGCTATCGTTGATTACTATCATGGTTACTTTCCTATTAATGAAATGTATGTTTATAGGGAATAGGGAATAGGGAGTAGGGAACAGGGAACAGGGAACAGGGAACAGTTACGTAGGGTGCGTTAGGAACCGGCTCGCCCTCATTTTTTCGGTTCCCACTATTGGGACAGCCGGTTCCGTAACGCACCACCGGGTCTGATTAGGCTAGAAACCCCTATATCAAATAAGTAATCAATCAGACTTGAGATGTTGCTAATCCCAGACCTATCTAAAAAATGGAACAATAGGCTCAATCTGTCCCGCCATTTTGGCCATAGTTGCAAAACGTTACAAATTGAGTTCTGATGTAGATATGATGTAGGGTGGGCAGTGGTTTATTAAGGGATAGTAATAGTTGAAAATCGGATAGAGCACTGCCCACCAGAGCCAGATATACATGTAGGGTGGGCATAAATAAAGATGTAGGGTGGGCAGTGCTTTTTCAAGGGATAGTAATAGTTGAAAATCGGATAGAGCACTGCCCACCAGAGCCAGATATACATGTAGGGTGGGCATAAATAAAGATGTAGGGTGGGCAGTGGTTTATTAAGGGATAGTAATAGTTGAAAATCGGATAGAGCACTGCCCACCAGCCAGATATACATGTAGGGTGGGCAGTGCTCTATCGGATAGAGCACTGCCCACCCTACGATTAATATCTAATTAAATCCCTGTTGGTGGGCAGTGCATATCCAACCGATTCCGATCGGATTTTATTGGTTTAATCCACTGCCCACCCTACGATTAATTTTATTAAAACTGTTGGTGGGCAGTGCATATCCAACCGATTCCGATCCGATTTTATTGGTCTCGTCCACTGCCCACCCTACGATTAATTTTATTAAAACTGTTGGTGGGCAGTGCATATCCAACCGATTCCGATCGGATTTTATTGGTCTCGTCCACTGCCCACCCTACGATTAATTTTATTAAAACTGTTGGTGGGCAGTGCATATCCAACCGATTCCGATCGGATTTTATTGGTCTCGTCCACTGCCCACCCTACGATTAA
>NZ_JAAHIE010000939.1:0-2159 GCF_010671945.1 Moorena sp. SIO4E2 | reverse complement strand
GCAATCGGTAATGGTGAATCGTCAACTACCAAGTACAAATTACCAAGTACAAATTACCAGAGAAGAGATATCATAATTAGTCAAACTGATTGGATATAATCGGTAATTTACCCTGAATTATCAATTAAAAATGACGAATTGTCAGTAAGATTACGGTGGGTGCATCTCATATTTGTAAAAGGGGAATGGGGAATGGGGAATGGGGAATGGGGAATGGGGAATGGGGAATTGGTAATAGGTAATGGGTAATAGGTAATAGGGGAAGCATGCCGGGTAATCGCATCTAATTTGGGATAAATTGTACTTGACAAAAAACCGGTTGCATGATCTAATCCTTCATCTCTGATCAAGGGTAACCATTGATGTGTAAAGGGTTGTATTTTCTAGTCACGAATCATGGCAAAAGGTTTTGGCAGACCCGTTCTTAACAATCATAATCAGCGTGAGGCAATGATCCTGAAAAAGAGTGTACTCAATAGACCTCTTGCCAAAATATTTTTAGTTATAATGGTGGTTTTGGTAAAAATTAGCTAGATTGTGTATTAGGCTTATACACCAAGAGAGTAGAGCTATTGCAAAAGTCGTGATAGCCAACTAATTTTGACTAACAGAAAGTTCATAATTATAAATACCAGCAATCAAATTAAAACGTAGAGAAAATCTTTTTCGGCGATTACGGTATCTTTCTGATAGAATCTTAAAAACTTTAAGAGAGCGACATACATGTTCAATAACAATTCTGAGAGAAGCTAAATCCCTAGGAGGCGCGCATTCCAATGGGCAGGTAAACTGCCCTTGGGTCGCGCCTCTTTTCTTTTTTATGTTTTTGGTATAGTTCCTTTTTTTTGGATTTCTTATGAGGAGTTTGGCTTAATTGATGAATTTTTTTAATCCCTTGATAAGCTTTATATCCTAGACATATAATTTGTTCAATTAGACAAGTTTTACTTTTTTTAAATAAGTTGAAATCGTGCTCTTGCCCCTTGCTGTGAGAAGTACAGACTATTTGCTTATTTTGCTGATTAATGACTATCTGAGATTTTAAGGTATGTTTTTTCTTTTTTCCACTGTAATATTTTTTCGGTTTTTTTTTGGACGTTCAATCGGATTTTCTGTGACATCAACCACCACCACTTTGATGTCTTTATTGACGTTTAATAATTGCTTTTTTCCGGGCAATCTAAAAATTTGAGATTTAATTAAAATCTTCTCAATTTTTTTGATTATGCGATAGACTGTCGATTCGTTAAGCCCCCAAGATTGTCCTATATGAAAGTAAGTTCTATACTCTCTCAAATATTCTAGGATCATTAAAACTTGATTTTCTAAACTTAATTTGGATGGTCGCCCGGTTTTTTTATTTAACTCTTCATTATTTTATAATAATTGCACCATTTGGTCAAAAGTCTCTGGTTTAACTCCACAAAAGCGTTTGAACTCTTCGGCGGATAACTTTTTTAAGTTTTCGTAGGTCATAGTTTTTTTATTAAACTTCTTTTCGTTCGCGAAGCGAACGAAACATCCAATTATACATCAAACTTTTGCAAGAGATCTAGTACAAAGCAAGTTTGTTAGTCTTAAGGGTAGGTATAATAAAAAATTGCCAAATAGTTTATTATACCACGAAAGACTTTTGCAAGAGGTCTAATCATTTTCAGCATCGGTCGGTACCCCCTGTGGGTAGCAGAACGGACGATCTTCAAGTAGCGATGGTTACCATTGCCATTTTGGCCGTGATTGCGGGAGCGGATGGGTTTGTGGCTATCGAAACCTAAGGCACACGCAAAACAAGAGTCGCCCCAAGACATGTTTAGATTTGCCCCACTCGATACCATCCCACGATCCCAATGGTCGTGTATTTGGCCTTATTGATCCCCAGGAACTCGAAACTTGCTTGCCTTTGTTGGGTGCGCAGCATCACCGAGAGCTTAGATCTTGGGTGCATCTCACTTTTGCCAAAATACGACCATTGAAGGCTAAAACACTTCTCCAGTTCCCTGAGCTATAGATTTACAACTTTGAGATGCACCCGATTACGGTTGACTTGTGGTTCGGTCATTTGATGAACTTCAAATAGGGTCATACTAACTAATACCAATTTCATTTATTCGAGCTACAGATGGTGAACAGGTGTAGGTTAGTCGGTTAGTCGGTGAGCG
>NZ_JAAHIE010000938.1:0-2170 GCF_010671945.1 Moorena sp. SIO4E2 | reverse complement strand
AATGGTTTGATGGAGCTAGTGTTAGGATTACCGGATCGATGCCATCGCAGACGTCCAGACTGGGTAAAGGTAGCGACTAATGGACGAATTGTGCGATCGCATGAATTGGAACAAACCATGATCACAGGATTAGCTCGAACCTTGCCTCGCGATCGCTATCCCATTTGTTTCCTGCACCTGCGGATTTGTCCGAGTCAAATCGACTGGAATCGTCATCCAGCAAAGACCGAAATTTACTTACACTCCGTATCTTACTGGCAAGAGCAAGTTGCTGAAGCTATCGAGCACGCTTTGCGAATCACCCCAGCCAATCTCCCAGAAAGCATTCACTCCAACAGGGTAAAACAGTTACTCAAAACATCAGAAGCTAGAGGAGGTTACACCACTAGTCGTTCAATTGAACTGATACCAGACACTCAAGAAATTACTGACAAAACTGATCGCAAAATTGATAGCAAAACTGATAACAAAACCGATGATATTGGGCTAATCCAACTGCGAGCCATGGCTCAGCTTCATAATATGTATATCGTAGCAGAGCATCCAACTGGTATTTGGTTAATTGAACAGCACATTGCCCATGAACGGGTGTTGTATGAAGAATTATGCGATCGCTGGCAGTTAGTCCCCTTAGAACCTCCCATCATTCTCCAGCACTTATCCCCTAGCCAGGTGGAACAACTACAGCGCATTGGTTTAGAAGTGGACCCCTTTGGAGAAGAGCTGTGGGCAGTACGGAATGCACCAGAACTGTTGCGTCAGCGAGACGATTGTGCCAAAGCCCTATTAGAGCTGAGTTTAGGAGGAGACTTACAAACCGCTCAAGTAGCAACTGCCTGCCGCAGTGCAATTCGCAATGGCATCCCCCTGAGCTTGTCAGAAATGCAGCAGTTATTAGATCAGTGGAAAAAGACTAGAAACCCTCGCACTTGTCCCCACGGGCGTCCCATTTATTTATCCTTAAAAGAGTCTGCTCTTTCCCGTTTTTTCCGCCGTCATTGGGTAATTGGAAAAAGTCATGGGATTTAAGGAAGGGTTGGCAGGTTGAAGGTTAGAAAGTTGAAGGTTAGCAAGTTGAAGGTTAGCAGGTTGAAGGTTAGCCAGTTGAAGGTTAGCAGTTGTTGAAGGTTAGCAGGTTGGCAAGTTGAAGGTTAGCAGGTTGAAGGTTAGCAGGTTGAAGGTTGGCTGTAGCAGCTCGCAAACAAAAACGCCTCGGCTCACAAACAAGGCAGTTTTAAGCTCACAATAACTGCAAATATAAACGGCTTTCGGCTCACATTCAGTGCAAATATACTGTAATCTCAGGACATAGGCTCTGGGAGTCTATGCTTCACTCAAGAGTAGTACCGATACTACAGATCTAGAAACAAAACTTTAAGTTGTATAACCTTCTGAACTTGAGAAATATGTATAGGGTTTATAAATGAGATGTAAACCTAACGGGTCTTTTTTTTTCAACAATAAAACTCGAGATCTGTTTCCCCTCTTGCCTATTGCCTATTGCCTATTGCCTCTTGGCCTTTGGGAGTATGTTCACAACTCAAATATAAACCCTATATAAATATAATGACTGCTAGACGAAGTCTACAAGCTAGATTTAAGATAAGATTGGTGATCTGTTTAACTTAGGCGATCATCAATACCATCAATCTCATTACTTCCCTGTGGAATGTTGGGAATAGCTCCCAATAGATTTAATGAATTACGCTGAGATTCTGTCAAGCCTTTAGCCTCTGTTATGTTCATATTTTTACAAGGCAGATCATCTCCTAGTATGTGGCAATGATAATTCTGGTGATTCCAGACTCTTATTGTTCCGTCTTGACTACAACTGACTACACAATTGTCCTCCGAAGTAAATTTGACAGAACGTATAGTATTTGTATGTTTTTCCAGAGTATTGATGCATTCACCTGTATTGAAATACCAAATTTTTATGGTCTTGTCCTCGCTACCACTAGCTAATATTTGACCATTAGCACTGAAGGTAACAGAACGAATTCTACGAGTATGTAATTCTTCAAACTCGCAAATTTTTTCTGCACTTTCAATCTTCCAAACTTTGATAGTTTTAGCACTTCCCGCACTCGCTATAAACTTACTGTCTGGACTAAATGAAATAGAAAACACTTCATCATTTTTATCTTCCAGTGTCTCAATATGTTCTCCA
>NZ_JAAHIE010000937.1:0-2175 GCF_010671945.1 Moorena sp. SIO4E2 | reverse complement strand
AGGGCTAGTGCGGCTCGTTCTGAGTGGGAGCCTTTCGTAACGAAAGGGGTATGACTCAGGGGATTCGCGGGGAAAACCCCGAATTCATAACTATTCGTTCGGATGGCGGTGAAAACCCGACCCCATGAGGAGATATGTGACACCCTATCTTGGCCACACCGAGCAAGCGGCATCTTGCAGAGTGAAGCTGGCACCAGGGCGGAATCAGAGGTAAATCAGATGTGCCACACTGCCGCTAAAGGGAAGACGACATGGGTAACAGTAGCGAATGTCCTGAAAAAGTGTCTGATAGCAAAGCCGCAATCTGACTAGTATATGCGAGACTTTATCCTTTAATTCTCACAACGTTTTTAGCCCGACAGTTGTAATCTCCGAGAAAAGGATAGGCAAAATGGACAGCCCTAAATCGTCACAACAATCTAACGAATGGAACGAGTAAAAACGGCAACAATACTAGGTCTAGGGAACGGTCGTAACCCTAGTAAGCAATGCCTCGCTTAATCCCTATTGCCGGGTAGGATGCAGTCGAAAAACTGGCTGCGGGTATTCAGAATATACAAACTCTAAGAGAGTATGGGTAGACACATGTCAAATAGATCTAGTGACCTATGGAAAAGTCAGAGTTGGAAGAAACACCAACAAAACTTGTTCCGCCTACAAAAGCGAGTATACAAAGCAGTTCGATCCGGAGATTTGAAGAAAGCCAGGTCTCTACAGAAACTGATACTGAAATCCCGATCAGCGCAACTTTTGGCCGTCCGTCAAGTGTCACAGCTAAACAAAGGGAAGAAAACGGCTGGAGTTGATGGCCAGTTAAGCCTCAACTACAGACAGCGTGCTGAATTGGTAGAAACATTGAACGATCATGCCTCAGACTGGAAGCATAATCGACTTCGTGAAATTCCAATCCCTAAAAAGAACGGAAAAGTAAGGATGTTGAAAATACCAACCCTCGCCGATAGAGCCTGGCAATGTCTGATTAAATATGCACTGGAACCAGCTCATGAAGCCACCTTCAGTGCAAACAGTTACGGATTCCGCACAGGACGATGTGCCCAAGACGTACAAAAACGCCTACAACTGCACCTAAAATCAGACTGTAACGGAATCACAAAAAGGGTCATCGAATTAGACATTAAAAAGTGCTTCGACCGTATATCACACTCCTCAATTATGAAGAGACTCATAGCTCCAGCATCTATCAAATTGGGAATATTCCGCTGTCTTAAAGCTGGAATAAATCCAGGATTCCCGGAGCAAGGCACCCCACAGGGAGGTGTAGTCAGCCCTTTGCTAGCAAATATAGCACTTAACGGAATAGAAGAAATACACACTAGTCTGCGTTATGCGGACGATATGGTAATAATCCTAAAGCCAAAAGATAATGCTGAGAAGATAATGAATAAAATCAAAAACTTCTTAGCAGAGCGTGGGATGGAAATCAATGAAGAAAAGACTAAGCTCACCAAAACGACAGATGGATTTGACTTTCTGGGGTGGAAATTCCGCGTCCAGCAAAACGGAAAATTCCGAAGCATTCCCTCAGCGGAAAACTTCGCTAAACTCCGTGACAAAGTAAAAGCCATAATCAATAGCTCGAACTATGGTGCTGAATTAAAAGCTAAGAAGTTAGCCCCGATAGTACGAGGTTGGAGAAACTACCACAGCAGTTGCGATATGAGCAACTCTCGGGATACATTATGGTTTATTAGTAAAACTGCCCACCGAAAGTTCCGAAAGGAAAAAAAAGTAAGTCGGTATAGAGCTACTAAACTATGCAATAAAGCATTCCCGAAGGTAGGGTATAAACAAAACCAGCACGTTAATGTTAAGGGAACCAAGTCACCATATGACGGAGACCTGGTCTACTGGAGTAATCGCAATTCACAACTATACTCCGGAGCTACTTCAGATGCCTTGAAAAAGCAAAACCATTCCTGTGGACACTGTGGATTGAGGTTCAAAGAAGACCAAACTGTACATCTCCACCACATTGATGGAAACCACGACAATTGGAAGAAAAAGAACCTATTAGCAGTCCACCAGAGCTGCCACCAACAGATACACTGGAGCACTCCGAAAGGAGAGGATATCTAGGAGCCGTATGCGATGAAAGTCGCACGTACGGTTCTGAAGCGGAGGTGCTCCCCTTAATAGGGGACATCGACCGTAACT
>NZ_JAAHIE010000936.1:0-2177 GCF_010671945.1 Moorena sp. SIO4E2 | reverse complement strand
CCAGGAATGATCGAACGCAAGTGGGGTCGCATTATCAACATTGCTTCTACTGCTGCCTCAGTTGGTAATCCTAATGTTCCTGCCTATTGTGCTTCTAAAGCAGCAGTGGTTGGGCTAACTCGTTGTGTGGCTTTAGAAGGAGCGCCTCATGGGGTATCCTGCAATGCCATTAGTCCGGGTTGGGTAGAAACGGAGCTTGGCAAAAACGCGATGAGAGAGTTTGCTGAATCTGAAGGTCGAAGTTTTGCGGAATATTTTGAAGAAGTTAAGCAGAGCTACCCCCAGAAAAGGATCATACAGCCTCAAGAAATTGGCGAACTAGCTGCTTTTCTCTGCCGCGATGAGGCAGTGGGTATGACAATGCAGGAGCTAACTGTATCTGCGGGGTCTCTATGGTAATAAAAAGAATTGGTAATTGCTGCCCACCATATTAAAGCTTAAAGCCCTACAAGCAGTTCAACCCAACGGACCCTATCTACTAGGTGGTCATTCTTTCGGGGGGAAAGTCGCATTTGAGATGGCTCAACAATTACGGAATCAAGGACAGGAAGTGTCAATGCTGGCCATTATGGATATTCAGGTAGAGGTTCCGGCTCCAGAAAAAGATGCAGCTCAATGGGATAATATAGCAGTCGCCAGGGCAGTTAGGACATGACAAAAGTCTCAAACCTAAGTAAGCGCAAGAGTTTGACTTCTGACTTCTGACTTCTGACTTCTGCTATACCAAGTCCATAACCAACCTAGCCAGTATTTATGAAAGCATTTTGGGTCAAAACCTCAAGATTTCGCCAAAAATACTCCAGTCTCTAGATGGGGATGAACAACTGAGCTATTTCCTGGAACAATTGCAAAAGGCTGGACAGATGTTGAGCCAAACTGAGTTGAAGCGAATTCTGGAAGTTTACAAGGCTAATACTGAAGCCAGTGCTGGCTATCTACCCCAGAAGATTGATTCAATTCCGATTAACTTCTTCCGAGCCAGTGAGGTTGCTGCTTTGGGGGATTATCTACCTAATCAGGCAATGACTCTAGAAGATCCAACTTGGGGGTGGAGCCAGATTGCGACCCAATCCTTAGAGTGTCATATTCCGGAAACCATTTCACTATGATTATGGAGCCTCACGTTCGGATTTTAGCTGAACAGCTCAAAGCTGAGCGGGATAAGTAAACTAAAAACGGAAGTTCCCCCAACCAGAATGAATATTATCCCAATGTAGCCGGAATTGATATAATTTGTGATCACGTTCGGTCAAAAAAACAGGATAAAAAGAATGTCAAAAGCACAGGATATATTGAGCTATCAAAGCTTAAGCCAAGAAAAACCTCATAAAAAAGAGTTATCTAGGGTAGATCGGTTTGCGAGTATTGAGATTCGCCAAGAGCGCGGGGATATTCCCACACCAGTTTGGGGAACTCTCCTCAAAAGCAGCTACAAACAGCATTGGAAAGATTTACATATTCAGAAAAGCGCCATGGAAATGGTTATTTATCCGATGCTAATCTACGAACTACGACCAAAAACAATTATCGAAATTGGTGCATTTAACGGTGGAAGTGCAGTTTGGCTAGCAGACAATTTGCAGTTGTTTGGGATTGAAGGTCAGATCTACTCGGTTGATATCGATCTATCTTTTTTAGATGAAAAAGCTAAAAAAGACGAGCGCATTCATTTTTTAGAAGGAGATTCCAACAAAATTGATGAAGTATTTCCTGCCGAGATGCTTTCTGGACTTACCCACCCTTGGTGGCTAATAGAAGATGCTCACTTCAATCTAGTTGGAATCCTTGAATATTTTAACCAAAAAGGTTTACATACAGGAGATTACTTGATCGTTGAGGATACTAACTTATACTGTTGGTAATATTGGAATTAAAGTTTTAATTATGAAGATAATGGAGAGGCAAAACAAGAAAAAAATAGTTGTGTTAAAGATTTTCTGCTAAAGTATAAAAACGATTATCGAATTGATACTTACTATCAAGATTTATTTGGTTACAATGGTTCAAAGTGTTGGAATTCAATTATTAAAAGAGTCTAAACAGCATGATAAAAAGCCAGAGCTATCCTGGTTTTATGAGGGGGGGATAGTATAACTAATTCATGACTAAAAACCCAAGTTGCTAGTTATATACCTAATCTTTTGAGATCCCCCGTTCGTCCCCCTATAGCCCTTCGG
>NZ_JAAHIE010000935.1:0-2180 GCF_010671945.1 Moorena sp. SIO4E2 | reverse complement strand
GGTGCGGCTCGTTCCAACTAGGAACCTCTAAATAGAGGGTATAAGTTGGGGGAATCGCGAGGTCAAAAACCTCAAAAATTCCTAACTATTTCTTGGATGTGGGTGAAAGCCCCACCCCTGCGGAGACAGGTGACTCCTTACCTGGCCACACCGAGATGAACGGCATTTCATTAGAGTGAAGCTGGCAACAGGGCGCAATCAGTTGAAAATGAAGCAGATAGACAACACTGGCGCTAATAGGGAGGTGACAAGGATAAACAGGTTCTATAAAAGTGTCCAAGCGCAGAGCTACGAAATCTGGAAATAAAAATTCGTATGACTCTATTATCTATTCTCATGACATTATCGTTGTGATAGTCATAAACTCCGAGGAGATAATGGGCAAAATGAACCGTCCTAAATCCCCAGACCAATCTCAGGAATGGAACGAGTAAAAACGACAGCAAAATACGGGTCTGGGAACAAAGGTCGTAATCCCAGTAAGTTATGCCAAACCTAATCCCCACTGTCGGGTAGGATGCAGGCGGAAACTGCCTGCGGGTATCCAGAATACACAAACTCTAGCAGAGCATAGTTAGACACATGAGTAACAAAACTTATAGTGAACTTTGGAAAGGACAAAATTGGAAGAAACTCCGACAAAACCTTTTCCGCCTACAAAAGCGAGTGTATAAAGCAGTTCAAGCTGGGAATTTGAGGAAAGCCCGGTCTCTACAGAAACTGATTCTAAAATCCCGTTCAGCACAACTTTTGGCCATCCGTCAAGTAACACAACTAAATAAAGGCAAAAAAACTGCCGGTATTGACGGGAAGACAGCCCTCAATTACAAAGAGCGTATGGAGCTACTGAATGAATTGAACCACTATGGCCACGTCTGGAAACATAGCGGACTTCGAGAAATTCCTATCCCTAAAAAGAATGGAAAAGTAAGAATTCTTAAAGTACCTACCATAGCCGACCGAGCATGGCAAGTAAGCGCCAAATTCGCCCTGGAACCAGCCCATGAAGCAACCTTTCACGCCCGAAGTTACGGGTTTAGAACTGGACGCAGTGCTCACGATGCCCAACAATATATGTTCACGAATCTAGCGGCGAACAAAAATGGCATCAATAAAAGGGTTATCGAATTAGACATAAAGAAGTGCTTTGACCGTATCTCCCACAAATCCATCATGGATAGATTGATAGCACCAACTAGTCTGAAAACGGGGATATTCAGATGTTTAAAAGCTGGCATCAATCCGGAATTCCCTGAACAAGGAACGCCCCAGGGAGGGGTAGTCAGCCCACTTCTCGCCAACATTGCACTCAACGGAATAGAAGATACACACCCTAGCGTCCGATATGCGGACGATATGGTAATATTTCTAAAACCAAAAGACGACGCTGAAAAGGTATTAAATAAAATAAAAACCTTTTTAGCAGAACGCGGAATGGAAATCAATGAAGAAAAGACCAAGGTAACCAAAACGACAGACAGTTTTGACTTCCTGGGCTGGAATTTCCGAGTCCAAAAAAAGAATGGAAAATTCAGAAGTATTCCTTCAAAGGAAAACTACGAAACTTTCCGTAAGAAGGTAAAAACCATAATTCTCAGCTCGAACTATGGTGCAGAGAAAAAGGCGCAAAAACTAGCACCCATAGTAAGGGGATGGAGAAACTACCACAAATGGTGTGACATGAACAGCGGGAGAGACTCCCTCTGGTTCATAGACGAATCCGCAAGACGTAAATTCCTAAAAGAAAAGAAAGTAGACAAACATAAGGCTGTAGAGCTATGTAAGAAAGCTTTCCCAAAAGTAGGACACGAGCAAAACGGATTTATCATGGTAGAGAAAACTAGAACCCCCTACGACGGAAACATAACGTATTGGAGTAGAAGAAATTCTAAACTATACGACAATGTAACAGCTAAAGCTCTGAAAAGACAACACCATTCCTGTGGACACTGCGGATTAAAATTCATAGACGACGAATCTGTACATCTTCATCACATAGATGGAAACCACGACAATTGGAAGTCAAAGAATTTAATGGCAATACATCAAAGTTGCCACCAACAACTCCACTGGAGCAAGTCGAAGGACTAGGATATCTAGGAGCTGGATGAGGGGAAACTTTCACGTCCAGTTCTGAAGGAGAGGTGCCCTAGGGTAATACCTAGGCATCGACTCTAACT
>NZ_JAAHIE010000934.1:0-2181 GCF_010671945.1 Moorena sp. SIO4E2 | reverse complement strand
GTTGTGGGGCTTCTTTTGCCGGAAGCTATAGTGATTTCAATTTATATTGAGAAAACTATTTATTGCTATAAAAGGGTTTCATACGAAAAAGTGTTCCATTGTTATTTGAAATGACTATAATCACTAAGAGCTAATTCGTAAAGAGAATATAAAGAAGCCTCATGTGTTTGGTGATGTAGGCTTTAACCTAAGATAAGCCGAGTTCTTACCCTGTTAAGATGAGTCGTTTGCCTGCGATCGCTAATCCTCAACGTCAACCTGATCCGAGTGACTTAAGTGATGCCGAATGTATGGTGCTTGAACCATTGCTGCCGAAACCCAAAGGATTTGGGCATCCAAGAACCGTAGACCTGCGCGAGATTATCAACGCGATCTTCTATGTTCAACGCAGTGGATGCCAGTGGGAAATGCTGCCTCATGACTTACCACCTCACACCACGGTCTATGGCTACTTTCAAAAATGGCAACGCAAAGGGATCTGGGAAAAAATTCACGATCAACTACGTTACCTCCTCCGAGGGAGAATGGGGCGGGATTCGGATTCCACCGTTGCGTTCGCGTAGCGTCGGGCTTTCCCCGAATCGCTGATTCCCAGTCAGTGAAGACAACGGAAAAAAGGGGGAAGTCTACGGCGCATGACGGTGGCAAGAAAGTTAAAGGCCGTAAGAGGCACATAGTGGTTGATTCCCAAGGTTTGATGATTGGAGTTTTGGTGACCGAAGCCAATGGCTCTGAACGCTTAGGAGCGGTGGTTGTTTTACATCAAGCCAAGAGTAAGTTGTCACGTTTGGAAGTAGTTTGGGTCGATCAAGGCAACTGTTGCCCAAATTTTAGACAGGCTGTGCAACAGGTTTGTGGGGAAAAAGTCCGAGTCGAGGTCATTGAACGAAAATCGAAACAATTTGAGGTGTTGCCAAAACTAGGAATTGTAGAGCGTAGTTTTGGATGGATGAATCGATATCGACGCTTGAGTAAGGACTATGAACTGTATACACAAAGCAGTGAAGCCATGATTTATGGTTCTTTTATTCGTCTAATGACTCGTCGATTAGCTGCTTAAGATTTTGTTTACAAATCAGCTCTAAACAACATAAAACCGAAGTTTCCAGTTTAGTGGAACTTCGGTTGATACACTATGGCAAAAGCAATAATAAATAATTTTCAACTCTTCCTAGCCCAGACATAAACGTATTACTTGTGCTATCCGAAGCGGTACGCTCAGGCAATGTGACTCCAGAAGATCCTGCGAAATCAAGTACACCGTCATAGCTAGAGAGACCAACCTGTTCTAAAACTAGGGGCTTCACCTCAACTAGGGTAATATCAGGTTCACTCAAGATTAAGGCAATTTTAGATGCCAGATCCAAGGTTACTGTACTTGGAGCGCCTTCCTGACTTTCCGCACGGGCATTTCCCTGGACAAATCCGATCAGGTCAATCGTGACACTTTCGAGAGTCCCCAAAGCCTCATCGAATTTGGGGAGAATGAAAAATTTATCAACAGTTGTCGGTCGCCATTCAATGGTCTGAGTATGGGTGATACTAGCTGCATTAGCTGCACCAGTAGTCGCCAGCATACCAGCCAAAGTAGTCGCAGTAGTTGCTAGAAATACTTTCAGACGGGAATAGGTTTTTGCTGTGGATTGAGTCATGGTACTAACGAGTGATTAAGGTCTTCTGGTCATATCTCTGTAAAAGTCACTCCAACTTCGGATTTAGCTGGAGACAGGACTTACGCAAAGACACCAGATATGGAGTAGATTCTGATCAGACTAAATTCATAACTAAAGAAGGTTTTTTAAGTTCTTTAGTTAAATATGAATATAAACTTTGGGGCTTAATTTTATAAACTGTACATTTAGTCAAGTAAGCTAGTCTTTTCAGAAAATTCCACACCAAAATAGCACAAGCAATATGGTTTCTTTGGATTCGAGATTTACGACACTGACAAGATTGTCTGCCAGTCAATGTCTTGATGCAGTCGCTCATGGGGGAAACCACGGCAGTCGCTCATGGGGGGAACCACGGCAGTCGCTCATGGGGGGAACCACGGCAGTCGCTCATGGGGGGAAACACGGCAGTCGCTCATGGGGGGAAACACGGCAGTCGCTCAGGGGGGGAACCACGGCAGTCGCTCATGGGGGGAACGAGGCAAGTCGCTGTTGGCGGGAACCACTGCAG
>NZ_JAAHIE010000933.1:0-2182 GCF_010671945.1 Moorena sp. SIO4E2 | reverse complement strand
CATAAAGAAATGGAGGCTTTCGTGGAGGCGATTAGGGCAGGAAAAATCCTACAAAAACACAAGAAAAGCGACCCACAGGTGATGAGTGCCCTGCAGAAAGTTCTTTATGAAGGCAGCGAACGCAACCGCTTGCAGAGGCATACTAACATTGTCAGTAGCGTCAGTTTCAGCCGGGATGGCCAGACCTTGGCTTCTGGCAGTGATGACAACACCATCAAACTCTGGAATCGTAAGACAGGCAAGTTAATCCGCACCCTCCCGGGGCATACTGGACCTGTCAATAGCGTCAGTTTCAGCCCCAATGGCAAGACCTTGGCTTCTGGCAGTAATGACGAGACCATCAAACTCTGGAATCCTAAGACAGGCAAGTTAATCCGCACCCTCATCGGGCATGATAACGTTGTCAATAGCGTCAGTTTCAGCCGGGATGGCCAGACCTTGGCTTCTAGCAGTACTGACAACACCATCAAACTCTGGGATCCTAAGACAGGCAAGGTAATCCGCACCATCCATGGGTATGATCACCCTCTCTGGGATCCTAAGACAGGCAAGGTAATCCGCACCCTCCATGGGCATACTGGACATGTCAATAGCGTCAGTTTCAGCCGGGATGGCCAGACCTTGGCTTCTGGCAGTACTGACAACACCATCAAACTCTGGGATCCTAAGACAGGCAAGGAAATCCGCACCCTCCATGGGCATGATAACGTTGTCAATAGCGTCAGTTTCAGCCGGGATGGCCAGACCTTGGCTTCTGGCAGTACTGACAACACCATCAAACTCTGGGATCCTAAGACAGGCAAGGAAATCCGCACCCTCAATGGGCATGATGACCTTGTCACGAGCGTCAGTTTCAGCCGGGATGGCCAGACCTTGGCTTCTAGCAGTCAGGACAACACCATCAAACTCTGGAATCTTGTGACGGGCAAGGAAATCCGCACCCTCAATGGGCATGATGACCTTGTCACGAGCGTCAGTTTCAGCCGGGATGGCCAGACCTTGGCTTCTGGCAGTTTTGACAACACCATCAAACTCTGGAATCTTGTGACGGAAAGGGAAATCCGCCCCCTCATCGGGCATGATAACTCGGTCAGTAGCGTCAGTTTCAGCCGGGATGGCAAGACCGTGGCTTTTGATAGTGATGACAACACGATCAAACTCTGGAATCTAGAGACGGGAACCGAAATCCGCACCCTCCATGGGGATGATAACTCGGTCAGTAGCGTCAGTTTCAGCCGGGATGGCAAGACCTTGGCTGTTGGCAGTAGTTATGACAACTATGACCACATGATCCAACTCTGGAATCTAGAGACGGGAACCGAAATCCGCACCCTCCATGGGCATAATGATAGCTTTCATAAAAGGGTCACTAGCCTCAGTTTCAGCCCCGATGGCCAGACCTTGGCTTCTGGCAGTGATGACCGCACGATCAAACTCTGGAATCTAGAGACGGGAACCGAAATCCGCACCCTCCCGGGGCATGATAACTCGGTCAAGAGCGTCAGTTTCAGCCCCGATGGCCAGACCTTAGCTTCTGGTAGTGATGACCGCACGATCAAACTCTGGAATCTAGAGACAGGAACCGAAATCCGCACCCTGATCGGGCATGATGACTGGGTCAATAGCATCAGTTTCAGCCGGGATGGCCAGACCTTGGCTTCTGGCAGTGGTGACAAGACGATCAAACTCTGGAATCTAGAGACGGGAACCGAAATCCGCACCCTGATCGGGCATGATCAATTGGTCACGAGGGTCAGTTTCAGCCCCGATGGCCAGACCTTGGCTTCTGGCAGTAATGACGAGACGATCAAACTCTGGAATCTAGAGACAGGAACCGAAATCCGCACCCTGATCGGGCATGATGACTGGGTCATTAGCGTCAGTTTCAGCCCCGATGGCCAGACCTTGGCTTCTGGCAGTAGTGACGGCACGATCAAACTCTGGCATTTAGACTTAAACTTAGACTCTTTAATGGCGAGGAGTTGCGATTGGGTGCGCAATTATTTGCAGAATAATCCTAATGTCAGCGAGAACGATAGGCACTTGTGCGACAATGGTGCGGCTCGTTCCAACTAGGAACCTCTAAATAGAGGGTATAAGTTGGGGGAATCGCGAGGTCAAAAACCTCAAAAATTCCTAACTATTTCTTGGATGTGGGTGAAAGCCCCACCCCTGCGGAGAC
>NZ_JAAHIE010000932.1:0-2188 GCF_010671945.1 Moorena sp. SIO4E2 | reverse complement strand
GCAATTGGCAGTATCATGAACCAGAAACCGGACTAGTGTTTCGCCGTTCCGAAGGATTAGCCGTTGCTAGTTTCCGCATGTTCTGTCAGGGAGCTTTCTCCAGCGACCCAGACCTACCTTGGCAAGTCGATGCCAAAGGACTTCAATCCTTGAGTGCCCACCACTTAGCCCAGGGATTCCAGGTCAGTCAAACCAATCCACTCATAGGCATAGAGGGTAGGCTAGCCTTACTACAGCGCTTAGGGCAATCCCTAGCTATTATACCACAGATGTTTGGCAAAGTCAATCCTCGTCCTGGCAACTTAGTAAATTACTTGGTAAATGACTTGGTAAATTACCACTGGCTAGATCAGTTGCAGGTTACCAAGGGATTGCAGCTTAGCAACTTAAACCTTGAAAGTTGCCAAGACAACCAAAGCTGGGTCAAGCCACTTACAGATTCACAACCTCCCCAGGAACAACCTGCAACTTGTCAACCAGCTAACCTACAACCTGGCAACCAACAACCTGCAACCTGTGAACCTGCCAACCTTCTGAGTGCCACTAACCTATTCAGCACCGTCCTCGAAGGATTAGGGGATATTTGGCCAAAACGAGAATCAATAGCGGGGGTCAACTTAGGGGATGTGTGGCAACATTCTGCTCTCAAAGGGGATAACTATGGTTCCGAGTATGTACCATTTCACAAACTCTCCCAGTGGTTAACTTACTCCCTATTAGAGCCATTGCAGGAACTGGGTTTAGAGATTACTGAACTTGAGCAGTTGACCGGCCTAGCAGAATATCGAAATGGGGGCTTATGTTTAGATCTAGGATTACTAGAAGTCAAGGATAGCGCTATTTTACAACAGTCTCACTTACCCAGCTCCGAAGTGATTATTGAGTGGCGAGCACTCACCGTTAGTTTGCTAGATCAAATAGCAGGAACTATTCGTCAACAACTGAACCTGAGTGCTACTGAATTGCCACTAGTAAAAGTTTTACAAGGAGGAACTTGGACAGCAGGACGTAGAATTGCTGCTCAATTAAGACCAGGAGGCTCTTCCCCGATTCAGATAGAAAGTGATGGCACAGTCTTTTGACAAAATTTGACCTGCTCAATTGGGTACTCAAGTCTAGTTGGGTGATCTAGTAGTTGGTTCAGTTACCCATTACCCATTACCCCTTACCCCTTACCCCTTACCCCTTACCCCTTACCCTCAATAGCCTTTTTTCGTTCTTCGAGGATACTGCGAATGGAAGCTGTATCCAGAATTCCCACAACTACACCCTTCTCACTAACCACAGGTAGCTGCTCTAGCTGCTCTTTCTCCATAATTTTGACAACGTCTAACAGGGAATGGTCTGATTGAACAGTTCTCAAAGTCTTAACAGACTTCATCAGTGCTCTTACTGGAGTCACCGGCCAATTAGAGGTAGGAACAGTTTTGAGATCATCGACTATCACAACTCCTAGCAGTTGGCCCGCTTCATCAGTTACTACAAACTTGCGCCACTGATTTTTACCGATAATGTACTCGTTGGCAAACTCCCTTAGAGACAAATCAGCGAATACAATTGGGCTGTTGGCAATGACCGCATCTTCTGCTGTCAACCCATCGAGCTGGTCTTGAACCATAGCAGATTGGGCAGACATGCCAGCATTTTGCAGCAAGAACAAACCAATTAAGGCAAACCAGATGCCATTAAAGCTACCATAAAGTAGGATTGGAAGCACTCCATAAATAATTCCTCCCCAACCAAAGAACTGACCAACACGGCTAGCAAATAACACACCTTTGTGTGGGTTGTCCGTAACTTGCCAAACCAGTGCCTTCAGGATGTTACCCCCATCTAGGGGTAAGCCAGGAATTAAGTTGAACAATGCTAAAGCCAAATTGATGGAGGCGAGGAGTCCAACAATTGATGCCAATGAACTAGCTAGATTAGCATTAGCCTGAACGGAATAGAGTAGAGCAAATAGTAGCAAACTAACAGCTGGACCAGCAATCGCAACTAAGAACGCCTCTAGTGGACTTTTTGATTCTTTCTCCAGGCTAGCTAGACCACCAAATAGGAAGAGAGTGATAGATTTAACCTCAATTCCCTGCTGAATCGCTACAAAACTGTGTCCTAGTTCATGAGCTAAGACAGAGGCAAATAACAAAAGTGCAGTCACAAATCCTAAAAACCATGGCAAAACACCGCA
>NZ_JAAHIE010000931.1:0-2190 GCF_010671945.1 Moorena sp. SIO4E2 | reverse complement strand
GGCTTCGCGCATCCTATTGTTTGGAGTGGGGCGCAAAGTGGAATTTGACCTGAAGCAACGGATTTTTAAGCATTTGCTGACATTGGAACCAGCCTATTTTTCTCAGAACACGATCGGTGATTTGATTCGCCAAGGTCAAGCGCACCTCCGGACTTGCTATCATACCTTGGCGATTAGGAAATATATCAATAAGTGAAAATGAACCAATCACCAAACACTGGAACAATTTTAATCGTTGATGATAATCCCAATAATTTATCATTTCTCTACAAAACTTTGGAAAGTGCTGGGTTTCAAGTCAGAGTGGAAATGGATGGTGAAGGAACTATTGAACAAGTAGAGTATGAACCCCCTGATCTCATATTGTTAGATGTAAATATGCCCGTTATTGATGGATTTGAAACCTGCAAAAAACTCAAAAATAATCCAATATCTAAAGATATTCCCATAATTTTCATGACCGCGTTTGCTGATATAAACCATAAGATAAAAGGATTATCGTTAGGTGCAGTAGACTATATCCCAAAACCCTTTGAACAAGAAGAGGTATTAGCTAGAGTCAGGCTCCATTTAAAACTATATTTTTTGACAAAAACCCTCGCTGAACAAAATGCCTATCTCCAAGAGGCTAAAGAAAAAGCAGAAGTAGCTAACCAAGCCAAGAGTGAATTCCTAGCTAACATGAGTCATGAACTCCGTACTCCCCTCAACGGTATTCTAGGATATGCTCAAATTCTCCAACGTGATGCGGCTTTAGCCGCCTCCAAAGGTGAACGAAATTTAACCGCCAAGCAACTCGAAGGCTTAAAAATCATTCAGAAAAGCGGTAGCCATCTCTTGACTTTGATCAACGATATCTTAGACTTATCTAAAATCGAAGCTGGCAAAATGGCACTGTATCCCACAGAATTTAATTTACTAACCTTCTTAGAGGAAGTTGTTGGAATCATCCGCATGCGAGCTAGTGAAAAAAATATTGTGTTGAGATTTGAACAAAACACTAACTTACCGACTGGTGTTAAGGCAGACGAGAAACGGCTCCGACAGGTACTGATCAACTTGTTAGACAATGCAGTAAAATTTACCGACCAAGGCAATGTAACGTTCAACGTTGGAGTGATTGAAGACCAAAACCCTACCTCCCTTGATCAGGGGAAAGATTCCCAAATCCAACATCGGACGATTCGCTTCGAGGTGATTGATACCGGGATAGGAATTAGCCCTCAACAATTAGAGACTATCTTCCAACCCTTTGAACAAACGGGGGATAGCAAATATCGGGCAGCTGGAACCGGCTTAGGCTTAGCCATATCTCGGCAGTTGGTGGAATTTATGGGAAGCCAACTAAACCTTAAAAGTGAGTTAATTAAGGGGTCAATGTTTTGGTTTGATGTTGCCTTACCTGTGGTTAAAGTTACCGAAGCAAAACGGAATATTGCAGGTCTTGTGATGGGTTACCACGGAAAACGACGCAAACTGCTAGTGGTGGATGATAACAAAGAAAATCGGTTGGTATTACTCAACATGCTTGAACCCTTAGGCTTTGAAGTGGTAACCGCAGAAAATGGTCAGCAGGGATTGGATGTCGCCATAGCGATCCGACCCGATCTGATTTTGACTGATTTATTCATGCCCGTCAAAACTGCTTTTACCATGGTGCCAGAAATGCGGGAAATACCTGATCTGAAAAATGTGCCGATCATTGCCCTTTCAGGCCGTACTTTTGAAATAGTTCAGAAACAGAGTCAGATGCTGGGCTGTGAAGGTTTTCTACCGAAACCCATTGACCAGGATCGGTTACTTGGTTTGTTGGAGCAGCTGTTGCAATTGCAGTGGGTTGATGACTGAGGTACTCTAAGAACAATTTTAGTAAGCATTCAGCTATCAGCCATAAGCGGTCAGCCGTTGGCTGATAGCTGACCGCACCTCAAGTAGTGTGCGCGTAGCGCATATGCTTACCTTTCCCTTTTAACCTTTAACTTTTTTGAGATTTATTAAGTCAGTGACATACTCCCACACGCTCATCGAAGATTACAGTGTGGGCTTCTTACCAACTCCAGCCATCACTATCGGCTTTCGCCGACGCGGGGCGCGTTCGGATACACGGGTTACTTTATTAACGACACGGGATGCCCCGACCCACCGGAACAATACAATAAGTTCTATTTTTTAGGCACGTAAGTGGCTGAC
>NZ_JAAHIE010000930.1:0-2198 GCF_010671945.1 Moorena sp. SIO4E2 | reverse complement strand
TTGACCGGTTTTTTCTAAGATAGAATCCCTACTCCCACCTTGGCGAAACATTTTGAGGGCAGCTTGGGGTTTCTCTCCATAAATTTTAATCAGATGTTCAATACGAATTTTGGGGTTTGAATTAATATTAGTCATTAGTAATTGTGAAAAAGGGGAAAAGGTGATTGGGGAAAAGGTGATTCGGAAAACCCCCTAGTTTCTAAGAGTTAATTGACACTACTGACGCACTCAGAACTTTTTATGGCCATTCACCTTAAATTTCATCTGGGTCAATCCCTGCCTGTCGCAGTCGTTCTGCTAATTGCTCAGCTCGTTGCTCAGCTGCTTCAGCTCGTTGCTCAGCTGCTTCTTCTGGTAAGGGAACTAGATTCCCATCCCGGTCTTGACACTCCCCGGTCTAAAGACGCGGGGATTCTTCATTCAACGAGCCAGCTTGCTCTTCCAGGCCGGAACCAGGAAAAGTAGAGGCTGATTCTCCTGAAGCGTTTAGATCTTTTAAGATCCAGGTTCCGGTGTGCCCCACCGTACCCAAGGCTCGCTTAAGGACGTTTATTGCGGCATTATGGTCTCTATCTAACTGGCATCCACACTTACAGGCATGGGTTCTAGTAGATAGGGACTTTTTAACTTCTTCGCCGCAACTGGAACAATTTTGGCTAGTGTAGGCAGGATTTACTGCGACTGTCACCTTTCCAAACTTGGTGCCAAAGTGCTCCATCCATTTCCTGAATTGATACCAACCTGCATCATTAATAGACTTAGCGAGACAGTGATTTTTCACTAGGTTCTTGACTCTTAAATCTTCATAGGCGACCAGATCGTTAGACCGGATTACGCAGCGCGCCAGTCTCTTGGCGTGCTCTTCACGTTGCCTACTTATTTTAAGGTGCTGTCTGCCTAGTCTATTAACTGCTTTCTTGCGATTTAATGAGCCTTTCTTTTTTCTATAAACTCTGCGCTGATAGAACTTAAGACGTTTCTCTCCCGTTCTGTAAAAGCGAGGATTTGGTTCAGTTTCTCCAGCGGAATCAGTATAGAAATCTTTTAGTCCAACATCCAAGCCAATAGCTGCCCCAGTTGGCTCTAATTCTTCTTTGATGTCAACTGATACACAAAACTGGACGTAGTAACCATCAGCCCGACGAACTATACGGACTCGCTTTATTTGTTTTTGATCAAAGCGCCACAAGTCCCATGTACCCTTAAGTTTTAGCTTTCCAATACCCTTTTTATCGCTAAATGTAATTGACTTTTTGTCAGGGGATAACTTCCATCCAGACTGTTTGTACTCTACTGAACGGCAGTTTTTCTGGAACTTAGGAAAGCCTTTCTTGCCAGGTACTTTTTTCTTGCAGTTATCAAAGAATCGAACAATTGATGACCATGTTCTTTCAGCACTAGACTGGCGAGCCGTAGAGTTCAATTCGTTAGCGAATGGGAATTTTTTAGCAAGGACTGCACTGTATTTGTTAAGATCAAATTTATTGACCCCTTTATTATCCATCCAGTATCTGAGGCAGCTATTACGGATGAACTGGACTGTCCGAATAGCCTCATTAATGGCGGAGTATTGATGTTTCTTCCCTTTCGCTTTGAACTCTAGTATGATCATCAGTCTCGACCTCAACTGCTATTGCTCTCTACTTTATTCTACAACATCCAGACTAAGATTCCGGATTTCCGATGGATATTTTTCTCACGGCGGCTAAAGCCGCTATGCGCTTTCATCCCGGAGACGAAACCTTAGAATAGGGCAGCCTTAATCATAAAGTTTTAACCAAAGGTGCGCGCCTCCTAGGGCGAGTAAATCGCCCTTGGGTCGCACCTCTTTTCAGCCAAGCCTCCCAACCATAAAGGCTGGCCTATTCTTGCGGTAACTTCTGACCCCGGTTTAAAAACGCGGAGTCTTCAGCGGTAGGATTTCCGATAATTTGGAGTGCGGAAGGTCTGGCAGTAGATGCTCTTCTTTTTACCTGTGTCAACTTGCTTTGTGGAGGGGGACATCAGCTCGATTATTACATCTGGGTAGCGACCCTGTTCTTCCCATACTACCCAACCCAGGCGTTCTCGACTACCGTCTACATTCAAGACTACAAAGAAATCTGGCCCGCGAAAGTCCCGGTTTCGTGCTTGTTCACTACTGAAGTAAACAAACATATTGCCCCCAACAAAGTAATCGTCTCGGTCAGCTAAAGCAA
>NZ_JAAHIE010000093.1:0-19487 GCF_010671945.1 Moorena sp. SIO4E2 | reverse complement strand
GGTCATCTGCCTGGTCATCTGCCTGGTCATCTGCCTGGTCATCTGCCTGGTCATCTGCCTGGTCATCTGCCTGGTCATCTGCCTGGTCATCTGCCTGGTCATCTGCCTGGTCATCTGCCTGGTCATCAGTTGGGTCTTCGTTAGTTGGGTCTTCCTTTGCATCCTCTAACGTTGATGCTCGATACAGCAATGACTGCTTGGGTTGGGAAAAATAGACCGGTAAATTCGTGACTTGGTCATTTTGAATGTCATCTTCATATTCAATATATCCCCAAGCTGTAGTTGTTTCCGATTCTAGACGCTGCCCAGCTTCATTGGTTTCTACAATTTGCTCCGGAACGAAATCCGGCGCAAAGGTCGGTTTTCCAGCTTCCAGATGCAGAATATTAAGCTGTTGACTCGACAGTTGAATGTATTCAATCCCCGCTAATCCACACAAAAAGTTATCTTCATCTCCGATCGGTAATTCCTGACCACTGGGGATGGGGGTAGTATCGTAATGGGGAACCGAGAGAGTAAATTTCCCTTGGGGGACTAGATACAAGGGTGAACCAAAGATGCTAGAATTCTGCCCTGGACGCTCTGCAAAGATTAGCCTACTGTCCCCATGACCATGGGGAGTGACATGAATGGAATATCCCAAATTAGTGCGATAACAAGAAGGCAAGGATAAATCCGAACGATTAGAGTTTCCTGACTCTACAAAGGATAAATCCGAAATAGTAGAGTTTCCTGGCTCTACAAAGGCAAAGTAAGTGCGATCGCCATTCAAGGGTTGGAGTGGATCTAGGGCGCTATATAAAGTCAGATTTTGGCTACCATCCCCCTGCTTAGAATAATGGGAGGCAGCATCGCTATCTTCCCCCAGAAACGGATATCGATGGCTAGAAATCAGGAAGTCCTGGTCGCTATTCAATCCTGCAAAACCAGACAAGGGGTCAGTCGGGTCTAGTAAGGAGTTTGCGGATTTGAAAAACATCCGCAGGGTAACATCCAGATAGACCAGTTCCTCAAAGGAGGCTGTGCCAGGAGACCGGTTTTGCAAGGTCAGGGCAAAGGTCAGGCAACCGGCCAACTCTCCGCTAAAGGGTAATGCCAGAGCTTCCCCTGCTTCATTGACCTCAATCCCTTTGAGTTGATTAGCACCATAACCTGTGGACAAATAAAAGGGGTCAGTTTTCGGTGATTCAGTTTCCGGTGATTCAGTCCCAGTGCTAGGCAGGTTGTGTAGAGACGGATCGGGGGCAAACACAAATCCGTCTTTAGTTCCATTCAACTGACAAATTACACCACTAGCGATCGCTAATTCATAGTTCCGGAAATTGAAAAAGGTCAGTCGGTCTACAGTATCTGTCGGGGAAAGGGTTAGGGCATGAAATCGCCAGCGAGAGACTAACTCCTCTGGGTTATCAATCCACAAAAACCGAGTATTGCGTACCGAAGGTGTAATCATAAATTCACCAATGCGGTCGCTCAACACCGAAAGGTCTATAGCATCATTCCCCTCTGGCACAGCTTTGAGAAATAGATATACTCCCTGCTTTATTGTCCAAGTTTCTTCCAGGGAAAGGGTTTGAGAACCTTCTATCGATCCGCCCTTCACCCAAAACCCAATGCTATAGGGCAGGGTAGGGTTAACGGATTCAGATAAAAAGTAGAGCGCCTGTGCTGTTGATTGGGTAAAGGTAGTCATCTGTTCACCCCCTACAGGACAATGCGATCGCCTTTGACCAGAGGCAAATCAAGCACTGGACTATCTTCGTCCAGGTAGATAAACCGATAGCTAGGTTCGTTAGACACCCCTTCGTGTAAAAGGCGACTCAACCTGGGTTTTCCGGTAGAGTTCAGTAGGGATTCTCCTAGGGATACGGACGGAATAGTGACACGTTCCTCCATCAGTTGTCGTAAAGTCGTTCCCACCGGAACAAATACCGGTTGTTCCTGTAGCACCACAGTAATTTCTGGAATCACTGTTGCTCGTCCTCGGAAATAAAAGCTAGCAACGTTTGTATTTTTATCCAGCTCTGTTACTGTTGCGGCTCCCATAATGGTTGCAGCTTGTCCGGGATCGAGGGAACCTGCAGAGGGAGCTGCCAAACTAGGATAAACCAGCCGCAAGTAGGGTTTTTGATAGCCAACTTTAAAGGTATCCAGACTACTTCCAGCCCCTACCGTAGCAATATCTGTGGTGACATAGGGCTGAATTTGGGACAAAAACCCATCAAAGTTGATCATTAGGTTAGTGCCATCCCGATAACTGTTGAGGGTGTAGTAAGACGTGCCACTGCCCACAAACCCTGAATTAGCCGTAGATTGGGCTGGATGAACCAACTGATAGTTTTGGTAATCGACCCGTAACCGCATTCCAGCTTGCAAATCCACTGAGCCATTAACAGTATCCAAGCCGTAGTAGTAGTAGAGAATTTCCTCAACCAACAACGGCATCCGTTCAGCAATCCGGGTTTTGACCAGAGTGAGGGTACCAGAAATCAGATTACTGTTGGTATCTAGTTGAGCAATAAAGTTGTCGTAATCGGTCTTAAGTTGATCTAGCCAATTTTCACTGCTTTCCGGAGGAGTTATGGTCAGGGTGCAGCTTTGATCGGCATTTTCTGTCAGGGTAAAGATGCCTGTGGTGCTGGAAATGTTATTGGAATCCGCAGCAGTGTTGAATAACTGGGGCAATGTTGTGGTTTGGGTGATAGTAGCAGGGTCGTTGCCATTCCCCAAATAAATAACAGGTTTTTCCTCCACCACCGTAAAGTAGTAGTCCGCTTGATGGCGAAACTGTTCCGCAAAGATCACATCTACTTGGGAGTTTAACCGTTCCAAAATCGCTTCCAGGATGTGATTGGGAGTCAGCGGTGGGCGGACTAGGGTAAACTCCGGCACTGTAAAGGTGTTTACCGTTCCTGCTTGATCGGTCCAATCAAAGGTTCCAGAGACTTTGGCCAAAAAGCCTAACTCAGTCAGTTCCAGGATTACAGTGGCGTTCATCACGGAAGCGATCGCTACCTGGTCGATAATCTTTTGGGAGGTACCAGGTTCAAAGATTGGACCTAAGGTAACTTCAAACGGTAGACTTAAATTTCTTTGCCCTTCCAGGACAAACTGCTCATTGCGCCACCAGCCATGGAGTACAAGGTTTTCTCCCAACCAATTGCCCTTGAGAACCACTTTCCCATCTTCAATCCCGAGGGGGTCAAATTGACTCCGTTGTTGATCGTGACGAGCAAAGAGTAGCTTGAAATCTACCGTCCAATCAAATGGGCGATAATCCCTTAATTGGGGGAGTACCAGTTCAGACACAGAGGTGATGGAAGACATCTGCCATATCTCACCCGTGCTATCTGGTTTCAGGAATAGAGACAACCCCTCTAGGGTATTAATTTGTCCTAATCCGATTTGAAGGTCTAATTCCGGTGAATTGAGGGCAAGTTTACCTGGCGCATCGGCTTGAACTGCCGTAAAGGGAATTGACGTTTTCCATAACGTGCTATCCACTTGTCCCGTCTTGAAGTACCAGCTTGGGGAGGTTCCAGGTTCTGATTGCCATTCCAGGGCAATCTTGGTGAAGTCAAACTCCGGGGTAACTTCCCGGATTTCAGAGGTGTCAACCTTAAGATTGAGCTTAGACTCTTGGTATGGCTCCAGCTCCGGCATACTCTCCAAAGTCAGTTCAGCCGTTAGGGGTTGGTTCAAGGGACTGGGCATATTAGTCAGCGTCAGGTTGCCCAAAATTTCAATAGTGGGGTAGTAGCGCTGGTAAATCGCCTCTGGTGTCAGGGCAGAGTCATAAATTGCCACCTCGTAGAGTTGCCCTTCCCAAGGGAAATCTTGATTCCTTGGGAAGTTGCCTCTGCGTTGGAGAAATAAAACATCATTTGCTAACGCTAACTTAACAGCAGGATCATTGGTCCAAGGATGAAGCTCCTCATCACCCCTGTTTTCCCGAGGATAATCCTCTTCATCATCCCGACTTTGCCAACGATTACCCTCATCATCCCGATTTTGCCAACGATTACCCCTCTGATTCCAATTTCTCCAAAAATGACGCTCCTCATCATCGCTATTAATCCATTTTGAATTGTCTAGCTGCCCATTGAGATACACCTTGGCATTATCACTCTCATCCCCCAAGTTATTCTGCGAGAAAGTATAGACAACATAGGTTAGCTCCTCGGTTGTTACTGTCTCGGGACTCGTCGTCAGGATTTGCCAATATCGGTTTCTATCATTAGTATTAGTGCGCAATAGCACACTATACTCGTCGTGATGGTACCAATCCCCCGACCAGCGATTGCCATAATCCTTTAGCCATTCTGAATCCCCTTGAGCCAGAGTCACATAGGGATTTTGAGGATCTTCGGATAGAGTAAGGACTATAGCTGGGTATTTTTGACCCGTTTGGCTAGGCTTAATCCAGGTTGCAATAGTGATTTCGTTGGTCTGTTGGCATGCCTTGATCAGTTTGCTAGCAGAACTTAGGTTTGCCCCTTCTAGGGTGGCATTTTCACTCTCGATCAAGCCATCTTTAACAGCGATAGACCCTAATCCCCACTCCACTGTTTCTGGCTCCGTTTGAATCCGTAAGTCGATAGCGGGTGCATCTTCGCTATTCCTCAAGGAGCAATCATAAACCCATTCTCCCGACTTTTCTCCAAACCAATAGAGCACCTGGGGTTGAAGAGGATTTGACCCAGGTTTGACCGTAAAAGTCGTCAACTCTAAATTGCCCCAAGGTTGAATTGGGATTTCCTGAGGATTATTGGGATTGTAATTAAAAATTAGTTCAGAGCCATCGCTCACCCCTGCCTCAAGGACGATATCTTGACCGAAAATAACCGCCGTCACTGTTCCACTGACAGTGGCGGTTTCGGAATTAAGTTGCTGGGTAAAACTCAGATTTAAATCTTTGAAATGGGTTGAGCCTTCGGGACTAAATCCAAAAGAGTCAGTAGATTGAACTCCTAACGTAAATGAATCGCTGTCGTAGGTGAGTTCAATATTATAAAATGCATCGAAAGGTGAGGCGGGTAATCCCGGTAAAATTAGGCTACCTTGATAAAGGCTCTTATCAATGGTTTCTCCAGGTTTGAGAATTTGTGCAACTGATGATTCTGCTAGAAACTCGGATATTGTTTGTTTGCTATAGCGTTCCTTATCGAGTCCTTCAGGAATTGTAATCCAATAAATCTGGAAACCAGTCTGAGCATCAATCTCGTATTTAAAGTAGTACTCAGAACCTAGACTCAATAATGTTATAAATCCGTCTGCGAGCATAAAAACTCCTTTGAATTCTATCTAAGGATTCAGCAACGTTGGTTATGGAATCAAACCAGGAGCAAGTGCAGTTTTATCAAGTTGAGCCGGTTGAGCTTGCTCAACAAAATCTATCACAGACTACCCCTAAGCAGAGCATTTTCTTTACTAAACTTAATATTTACTAAACTTAATCAATTAGCCGATAAAATAAATTAGCAGTATCCTGAATAGATTCCCTAGGCCGAGAGCCACTCCAGGTTTTTCCTTGATGTGCTTGCTGTCTGCCTAGTTGACGTTTAGGTTTTTATCCTGTATCTTGTTTTTCTTATTTCTGAGTTTCCGGTTTTTTGAGTAGGTCTTTTGATGGCGGTTTTGATGAGATTTTGCGATCTAACTCTGCTACTTACAGGCAGTTTCTCTATTTCTTGTTTCAGTTCTTCTCTTGTTCCTTGCTGCTGAGCTATAGCCTTGGCTGCAGTCATGAGCATTTCTACCACTTCCTCCTTCGGCAACTGGTTGAATCTTTCTGGATCTAGTTCGATCGGCTTTTATTTGGTCACGATTGCAATCCTATACCTTTGTTTCGCTTTTGTCAATACCCCACACCCTTAATCCTTACTTTAGTCGGGGAATCAAAAACGACTCGGCGGTTAAAAACACCGTGAAAAGTTCCATTTTCCAACATGTCTTTTATTTGCTACACTTTTATCAGTAGAGTAAAGCGATAAAACTTTGATGTTGATCTAGGAAATAAAAATTCAGGATACTGCAGATAATTGCAGAAAATTTAATGAAGTTTACCTATAATAATATTGGCCTATAGCAATCCGTGTAGGAATTGAGATAATTTTGATGCGATATTCCCTACTCCCTACTCCCTACTCCCAGATCCGCTGTTCCCTTTGCTATATAAAAGCATTATTAAAGCATGGATATACGGTAAAGAAAAAAAACGAAATGATGCCTGAAATTATGGCGTTGCTGAATTAAGGAATGAATGCGCGATCATATGGTTTTGTTAAAGCCCCCTAAATCCCCCAAGCGAGCAATCCCTCGCTTGGGGGACGCAAGAAAGTTTTGTTCCCCCCAAGCGAGCAATCCCTCGCTTGGGGGGCTAGGGCGTGTCTTCAAACTCGGAGATCCCCCTAAATCCCCCTTAAAAAAGGGGGACTTTGAGTATCGCTCCCCCCTTCCGCGCGGGGGGCTGGGGGGGATCATAATCTTGCGGAAAACTTTGAAAACATGCCCTAGGGGGGCGAAACCATACCCAGAATCAGCAACGCCGAAATTATTGCCAAAGATTAGCTGATAATTCGTAAGCATATGCCCTAGGCGCACGCTACTTGAGGTGCATTCAGTCGTCAGCTGTCAGCCGTTGGCCTTGGGCTTTGGCCACGGTACGGGAATGGCCATGCTATGGGAATGGCCAACGGCTGAATGCTTACAATTAGATCAGCCAACTCGACGAAAGGGAAAGACTCACAGTGACGTGGGAATCCCCCGGCACGAGGATTGTTCCCCCCGGGGGAGGATGCCAATCGAAACCATACCCTAAAATGAGAGAGTTTTCCTATTTCATCAGTAAATTGGCGATATTGTTAATCTTTGTTAATTTTTAATAATTTTTATGGTGAGATCCCCAAGGGATGTTACTATCCGGTGTTTATGTATAAAAATTGTTAACGTGGATTAATGGGTGGAGAGATTTGGTGAGCCACTTAAGTCTAGAGCAAGAGGAGCAACTCCAGAAAATAGGGACTTATCTCAGCCAACTCAGGCAGGAGAAATCTATACCTATTGAGGAAGTCGCTGACACAACCTTTATTCGATTGCATATATTGCAAGCCCTTGAAGCAGGGCAATCCGAGCCCTTGCCCGAGCCAGTTTACATTCAAGGCTTCATTCGTCGCTATGCAGAGTTTCTCGGTCTAGATGGTCCAGGGATAGCCAAAACGTTTCCAGTTAATTCTGGATTGTCCTTGAAAACCGAGGAAACCGAGGAAACCGAGAAAACCGAGGAAAGCGAGCCTGGTCAGTTAGTCTTGTATACAGGTACCCCCTCACAACAGAAATCTCAGACTCTAACCTCTGCTCAAAAGATTCCTAGGATTGTAGCCAAAAGCAAGACTGTCAAGACTGTAGCCAAAAGCTTACAACCCTATTATCCTTACATCATAATAGTAAGCTTGATCAGTGTTGCTGGTGGACTAATTTATCTACTCAACACCGTGTTCACCTATCTCACTAATCGACAGATCGAAAACTCATCCGTTGCTCAGGAGCAGACAACCCCAGATAAACCAGAACAACCAGCACCAGCCCCTAAACCCGAACCTAAACCACCCCCCAAACCTAAACCTTCCCCATCTAATCCATTAATTAAAGTAAGCTTGAGTATTACAGAGCAATCTTGGGTACGAGTGGTAGTTGATGGCAAAATCGAGTTGGAAGAAACCTTACCCAAGGGATATCAGAAAACCTGGATTGCTAAACAAAAACTGACTGTGAGGTCAGGGAATGCCGGAGGTGTCTTGTACACTGTGGATCAACAGCAAGCAAAATCCCTCGGGAAACGTGGTGCTGTGGTACAGAGGAGTTTTAGCTTAGCTGCTCAGTAGATCAGTGGCAGTAGCTTGTAGGGTGGGCAAAAACAGTTTGGTTTAAATGAGTATTCATGATTAGATTACTTTGCCCACCCTACTGGAATTGGGATTTTTTTTCTAATCATTCAGTAGCTTGTAGTAGCTTGTAGGGTGGGCAAAAACAGTTTGGTTATTTTGAGTATTCACGATTAGATTACGTTGCCCACCCTACTGGAATTGGGATTTTTTTTCTAATCATTCAGTAGCTTGTAGGGTGGGCAAAAACCCTTTGGTTATTTTGAGTATTCACGATTAGATTACGTTGCCCACCCTACTGGAATTGGGATTTTTTTTTCATATCATTACCGATTGATGAACCATTATAAAATGGTAAGATCAATCACTAGATCGTTAAAGTCGCGATCGCTTAGCGGCTCTGTTAGAGCATCGCTTTCTCCACTGTCATTACCACTTAAATCTTCAAAAGCGAATGTGAATGTGTTGTCACTGCCATTTCCAAGTTCAAGGATGTGGCTCATGCCATCAGTGTTAGCAGCTGTGAAAGCAAAGAATATGTCAGCATCACCATTTTGAACATCATCCAATTCCCCATCTGTAACTAAGTAGGGAGCTAAGATAGAGCCTCCAGGAAGTGTAACATCAAAATTCACCGTGGTCAAGTTTTCTTCTACCTTGAATTCAACCACGCTGGCATCAATGGCAGCTTCTGCATAACCCTCTTGGCCAGGAGTAAGAGATTGACCCGTGATCGAATCAATTATCGTTCCTTGTTGATCAGCAATTACATAAAAGCCAATTAAATTGTCATACTCCGCCTCTCTAGTCACAGTTGCTGTAGCTTGTCCCGACAAGCCGGTTAAATCTAGCAGTCCATCAGATGAGGGATTGTTATCGGAGCTGATTACGAAGGCATTGTCTGGAATTGTAGTAATTTCGGTGTTGAGCTTGATAATGTCAGCAAACGTCACTTCCTTTATGGCTGCAATTTCCTCTTGGGTAAAGAAACCGCCATCCTCAATCGGTCTCTCGAACCAGAAGCGGTCAGAATCCCGTATCCGCTCGTATTGCTCCCATAGCATTGCTTGAATAGTTTCTCCCGCACTCGATGGAGCAACAGGATCTTCTGCAAACAGCCCAATCAATAAGTCGATATCTTCCACAGTCTGGTAGAGGTTTTCGAGAGTATTTGCCAACTCTGCATTTGAAGTAATTTCCGCAAAAGTCGTTACCCGTGGTAGACCGAGACTTGCTCGCACTTGGTTATAGTCAGCCAAGCCATGATCCCGTCCCCGTTGCTGATTAGCAGAGTAAAGGTCAAATCCGATCGCTCCTGGTACTAAAGCGTTGCGCAGGTCAAAAACTATATCAGTATCAACATCTTCAGTAATTGTTTGACTCGCACCGCGCAAGATATTATCTATATCGCTACTATCATTAATATTGGGTGAACCAAATGTTCTTAATAATTGCAAACTGGTGAGATTACCATCAGCATCAATAGTGTCTATACGGTTATTAGTTTGGGTATGACCAACACGAAGACCAGCAGCGGCGAATTCACTAGTGATTTCTGGGGTTTGATCAGAGTTATAGCTGCTGTAGTCAGTGATCACATCACCCACCATCAGGGGGAGCCACTCGTACAGGACAATAGTTTGATATTGGGCAATATTAATCTGGCGAGAGCGTTGATATATCTGCTCATCTGTCCAGTCAGGATGAAACCTAGAAAGTTCTTGGGCAAGGCGGTTATGATTACGCATCCAGAGGGTATGCTGGGATGCCAAACTATCGTTCTCGTTAACCCGTGTATCCCCCGCTAGAAAACCCACATCCATAAAAGCGCCTTTACCACTGATTAGTTCTCCATCAGCACCTGTGATGTTAAGGGGTAACAAGTCGTCATTAGTGGCAACTGTTTCATCCGAGAAGACGTTGAGCTGACCTTCTGAAAAAGCACGAATTGCTTGATATTCTTCTTCAGTAGACCCATAAACTACAGAAAGATCAAGCCAAGAGGTAACAGTATTAATGGCTTTTCCTGGGCTCCCAGACTCCCCAGTACCGCTGAAAAACGCATCCCGTTCAAAGTCAAACTCCAAGCCACCATCTGCCTGTGTAGAAATTTCTTGAGTGGGAGGAGTGTTTGGTGGAAAATTCGGGTCATCGGCTGGAATGTCAATGGGGAAATTGAGCAATTCTAACCGGTTCTGGTTCTCTTCTTTTGACCCATTTGCTGCTAAATCAGTGTCGTGGTTGACGAACTGACCAAAAGCCCAAATGAAAGCGCTTAAGCCATTACCATTGGGATCAGACTCTCCTTCCTCTAGGTTAGAGGTGGCATTACTGATCACTCGGGTACTAGGGCGATCTGGTGGGTTAAGCAACACAAAGGGCGCATCAGATACATTGCTTAAGCCCTCTGTATTGGATATGACATTCAATCCCAATCCATTTAATCGGTCTGCTTCGGCTTGGGTAAATATCGGAATGGGTTGGCGCGTAACGGTATTGCCATCTATACCGATCAGAGCATTGCCTTCTGCATCAAATGCGATACCCGCCGGTGACTGGATTCCGTCTTCATACTCAATTGGAGACAAACGCAGCAACGGGGTATTAGGGATACCCAAAGAGACTTGGTCTAAATTATTCCTACTGCCGTCGATCAGGCGAATGGTAATCCCTTCATCGTTTACAACTAATGTGCTGTCGGCAAATGGGTCTCGTTGAAGAACACTGTTGAGATTTGTCATAACAAATGGTTAAATAAACCTAAGGCTTATCTATAAGAGTTCCCAACCATCAGGAAAAAATCCTAGAGGTTAAGTTAAATTAGGTTTTTTTTTTACAGCTGACACCATAATATTGACCTGAAAATATTGCTGTTTTTAGGTAGTTTTATGGTTGACCTCTAGGGTTTATTGTGGTTAGCTTACAAACGTCACGAATAAAGAGCCTGTTACTTTTAGAGCTCCTGAAAGTTTAGACGATAGATTTTATAATTGCTAAATTATTGGATATTTTTTTTTATTTAAGATAGTTTTAGCCATAAACTGGAGCTTTTTAACAGGTTTTATTCGAACCCAATTTAATTTGCAATCAGAGGATTGTAAATACTTTTGTCTGCTCTATATCAAATCTTTAATTCTCTGATGAGATTTATTTGATACTTTTACATTTTCTACCTTTACCTTATAGGAGCAGGGATTAGGGAACAGGGAACAGGGAACAGGTGCATCTCATTTTTGAAAATTTTGCGTAGGGTGCGTTAGGGGGGGGCTTCATTTTTCGCCTCGTAGTCAGGGTTATGTTGCTGCCCGTAACGCACCACCGTGTCAAACAGCTTTTAGGAGATGCACCCACAGGGAAACAGGGAACAGGGAACAGGGAACAGGAACCCACCCCTAACCCCTCCCAGGAGGGGAAAAGAGGGAACAGGGAAAAAATCCTGTGTACCTCATGAATATGATAACCGCTATATAAGTCTCAAAATAATCAGCTTTTTAGGTGTAATGTTTATGATAATTTTTCGCCCATTTAAACGACCTTTGATTAAATAAAAAAAATTGAAACTCTTCTGCCTTCTGCCTTCTGCCTTCTGCCTTCTGCCTTTTGCCTTCTGCCTTCTGCCTTCTGCCTTTTGCCTTCTGCCTTCTGCCTTCTGCTTTCTGTCTTGCATCCAATATATTTTACTTTTTACCAGCGAATGTGGTATGATAACGTTTTTACTTAGATAAAGTAAAAAAAAAATAAAGAAAAGGCTTCAATAAAATTTACAAAAATCGTAACTCAAGGGGTGACTGGACTTGAGGGCTTAAGTTAACGAACGTCACTTGTTTAACTTGGGCGAATAGGTCAGACTGGTTTTCGGTGCTTCAACAGGACTTATGCAGCCAAAAAACCAAGGTTTTCATGGCCAATGGCGGGAAAATGCAGAAAACGAATCTACCCCTGCTTGGGTAGATTCCCTCCTGGAAAAACTGTCTACTGGAGACCGCACGGCCTTTTGGCCCCTCTGGGAACAGTATCAAGACTATCTTTACCATCGCTGCTGCAGCTGGATGGGGGGTAATCGGTCTCAAGCCCAAGATGCTCTTTCTGAGATTATGCTCAAGGCTTGGGAAAAATTGCCCAAATTTGCCGCAAAGATTACCAATCTCAAGGGATGGCTGACCAAATTTGCCCATAACTTCTGTATAGACTGCCATCGAGAAAATAACTCTGGGGCAATAGGACTAGAAAACCTGGAAGCGATCGCAGTGGCAGAAGGAAATGGCTTGGTTACTGAATTCGATACCCCAGGAAAGATTGTAGAAAAGAGGGAACTATTAGAGGTAATCCGTAGTGCTCTAGAGGATTTGCCCGAGAATCAGCGCGAGGTATGTCTCTTGCACTTTGAGCAGGAGTTGTCTTACCAAGAGATTGCTCAACGACTAGATATTTCCAACGATAGCGTTCGTAAACGTATCCAACGAGCCCGGGAGAAACTGCAGCCGTCCTTGCAGACGTATCTGGCCGGATTAGACGAGAAGGCTTATGGGGATATCGCCTTCAAAAAGGAGATTAGGAGAGTATCCGAGCAGCAAAGTAAAGAAGAAAAAGACAGAGAAAGCAATCTCACTCCCGCTGACAAAGAGAAAGAACAAGGAAACTTGCAGACAACTGAGCAGTCGGAGTCTTTAACAGAGATGGGGATATCGGAAGATGGGGAGATTTTTAATAAGGGTAATTATCCGCAGATAAGATTAGAGACAACAGCAAAGAAGATAACGTCACTGGTAGAGCCAGAATTAGCGGCGTTGCTGAATCTTCTTTTGAATAACAGTAGAGTGGGCATCCTGCCCGCGCGAAAAGGTTGTAACGGGCAAGATGCCCATTCCACCAAGATCTCAAACGGGCAAGATGCCCATTCCACCAAGATCTCAAACGGGCAAGATGCCCATTCCACCAAGATCTCAAACGGGCAAGATGCCCATTCCACCAAGATCCCCATTCCACCAAGATCTCAAACGGGCAAGATGCCCATTCCACCAAGATGCCCATTCCACCAAGATCTCGAAGGGGCAAGATGCCCATTCTACCTCAGTCTTAAAATCATTCCATTATTAAGCAACGCTTTTAATCCCCTATCAACTAAGCTCACCGATAGTAATGCTTGGGCGATGGATTGGGTAAAACCGCGATCGCTTAAACCAATAGCAATTTCTCCAGCATCCTTAGGGCATGGAAGCCAAGAGGTATCAAGATGGCAGGATCTGTCTCAGTTGCCAATCCCTATTGTTGCCAGAATTTCGTCGAAGTGGGGTAATCTAACCAAGAAAGTACAACTAAGAAGCAACCATAAATTATATACAGGGGATAGAGGACCGCCAGAGTATTAAGAGAATAGATCCCCCTCCCGTCCCCGTTAATAAGGGGGAAGCTAGAGCATAGATCCCCCTCCCGTCCCCCTTAATAAGGGGGAAGCTAGAGGATAGATCCCCTTCCCGTTCCCCTTGATAAGCTCTTGTTCCCCCCTTGCTAAGGGGGGTTAGGGGGGATCAACAGGGATTGAACTTGGAAAACCCAAGCATTATTGGCTGGTGTGTTTTTTCACGACCAGTTAACATTGTCATGCATAAAAGACAGACAAAGAAGGTAAAAAAGGAAAGTTGTAAGCATTAAGCCGTCAGCATTAAGCCGTCAGCTTTGTGGCACAGGCTTTGGCCTTTGGCCACGCTGTGCGAACGACGCTGTGACTTAACGAATGCTTACCTGTTTTATTCAAAAGCACCTTAAGTAGCTTGGCCTACAGCCAATAGCTGATAGCTGTTCGCGTAGCGTGCGCGTAGCGCTTAAGCTGATAGCTGTTCGCGTAGCGTGCGCGTAGCGCATTAGCTTAAATACCATCAAACAGCGGATTTAACGAAAAAAAATTTAGTTGTCACAAACAATCAAAATTTTCGTTCTAGAAGCAGAAAGGTGAATAACTGGAGCATGGTCACCCATCACCCTCCTGTCACTTTTCCCCAACTATGATCTAATAACCGATCAAGTTGCTGGAAATAGCAACAATGTCTTGATGCAGTCGCTCATGGGGGAAACCCCCAAGACCGCGCTGCATCGCTAAACAGCAATCAAAAACATGAAGACAATCAAAACTAGCCTAAGCAAAGTCTTAACTGTAGCCCTAGTAGCACTGACTGTACTATTCAGCTTTGCTGTTAATCCTGGTGTAGCCGAAGCCGTGGGCTATTGCTGCTCAGGAGAATATAAACAAATTACCGCCGATTATCCTACCTGCAAAATTGAATATGCTCCTGGTTATGAGTATGAACGTGCTGATCTATTCAACAACTCTGACGAGTTAGTAGTAGTAATAGAGGAATCTACAGACGAAGCAATCATACTATACGAATATGAGGATTTATTGCTTCCCCTGGCTAAAAATGATACCTTCGAGCTATTGGAGGGAAGCGGACCAGTGGAGTTTAAATGCTACAAATAAAAGCAGCAAGTCAGTACGCGAGGGAATCAATTATTTCAGCTAATTTTTCCCTGAAATAACCACACCCTTAGAAATTGATTATCTTTGGCATCGCCGCTCAATAGGTTACAACGCTTAACCACTCTAGGCTATCTGTAAGCCAAAGAGTCAGAGGTAATAATCTAAAACATCAAAGCCCCGAGAGATTTTACTAATCTAGATCTTGTCGGGGTGTTTTTATATTTTAAATGCACAACAGTTTATGCCATTGATTACCAGAAACCATCAAGTGTTAGAACAAAACTAGGTAAAATTGGTTCTCCTAATAATTTATTAGGCTGCTCTAATACTACTTTAGGTTTCCCACACTGATAAATCTCCACTTGCTTGGCTAATCGATTAAATAACCAACCCAATTTCACCCCATTATCTAAGTATTCCTGCATTTTTAGTTGGGCTGGTTTCAGGTTGTCTGTGGGAGACATTAATTCGATCACAAAATCTGGTGCTAGGGGTGGGAATTTTTACCTTTGTGCCACTGTCAGAGCCTCCCATCTTTCCCGCTTAACCCACGCTACATCCGGTGAACGATCAGCTCCATTAGGTAAATGAAATCCTGTGGATGAATCAAACACTATTCCTAGTTGAGATTGTTCATTCCAGATTCCCAAACGAATCAGAAGATTAGCATTTATTGCTCCTGTCTCTCCACCAGTTGGAGCGATAATTACCAAATCTCCTTCTACGGTTCGCTCTAGTTTCCAGTCGGGATTAGCACAACACAGGTCGTAAAACTGTTGGGGTGTTAGTCTGGCATTTTCTGGCATCCTCAAGATTGATTGTCTCATGAGCAAAGGGAACAGGGAACAGGGAATAGGGAATAGGGAATAGGGAATAGGGAATAGGGAGGCAAGAGGCAAGAGGCATGCTAGCAATAGTGGCGTAGGGTGCGTTAGGGACGGGCTCACCCTCATTTTACGCCTGTTCGTCCCTGGTTGGGACAGCCGGTCCCGTAACGCACCACTCAGGGGCTCACCCTCATTTTACTTAGATCTTGCACCAAGTTTAAAATTTACCTGTCAAGCTAGTAAACAGGGAACAGTGATAATATTTGACTATTTTAGTACTAAAATTGATTGTTATTACTGCCGTTATTAATTTTTTTTACTGGTGCAATATCTCTCTTTTAGGAGCAAATTATTCGGGTGCATCTCCTAAAAGCTGTTTGACACGGTGGTGCGTTACGGGGCTGGCTATCCAAAGGCTGGCTACGAGGCCGAAAATGAGGCCCCCCTAACACACCCTACGCAACTTTTTTACAAATATGAGATGCACCAAATAATTCCAACACTATCGTAAAAAATACTAGTTAAAAATTAGCGTTAGCGTAGCGTATCTTTTGGGTGCATCTCCTAAAAGCTGTTTGACACGGTGGTGCGTTACGGGGCTGGCTATCCAAAGCCTGGCTACGAGGCCGAAAATGAGGCCCTCCTAACACACCCTACGCAACTTTTTTACAAATATGAGATGCACCAAATAATTCCAAAACTATCGTAAAAAATACTAGTTAAAAGTTAGCGTTAGCGTAGCATTTATTTCAGAAAATAACTGTTTTTTATTAATCCTAAAACTTCCAAAAAAAAGTTTTTTAAACCCTTGACAATTATAATTATAATCATTACAATAATCATTAAATGACCACAATGAGTTCAATTATTAACTTATGCGACAAGGATTTACTAAAAACTTCAAAAAACAACCTGCTCAGCACACTCTGAAAGGGTCTCGGGAAGCAGTAATCTATAGTATGCAGACGATGTATGCCCTAGGGTATGCGGAGATTTGCGAATGGACCCCTCTGGAGGCGACTGATGTTCCAGGCGAAGTGATGACTACACTAACCAAGTATTGGCTGTTGCCATAACACCTTGAATTTCTGGGGGGGTTTCCCCCCAGTCAAAGGTTCTGGTCTGCTCAAATAGGATCACATCAGGTTAGGTTTGGTAACTGAGTGACATAGGAATGCAGCGCACCTAAAACAATTTCAACGGACTTATTGTGGAGTTTAAATAGCTGTGGATAGTATTTCCACGGCTATTTTTTTGTAAGTATTCAGCTAATAGCTTAAGCGCTACGCGAACAGCTATCAGCTATCAGCTATCAGCTTATACTTCACAGGCTAGAAGCCTGTGCCACACTATAGCTTTTACTACTTCCCCTTGATTAGCTGACGGCTGTTCGCGTAGCGTGGCCAAAGGCCTTCGGCTGACCGCTGACCGCTGATGGCTGACGCGCTGTTGATTCGATTAATTGAGAAATCTTATAGTCTAAAAAGACAAGCGGCTGGGAAAATTAAATATTCCAGGAAAAAGAGTTTCCAGATAAACTGATAAAAACTAGCGATCGCATTTTTATCCTCCAAGTCTACCTGGTAAGAGCGCCACCACATTACTGCTAATGCGACCAGATGGGTCCCTACCAAGAAGACGATATTTACTGAACCGAGGAGCAGCAGACTAGCTAGCACCATCGCCAGATAGCAAGCAGTAATTACTCCCCGTGCTATATTAAATACCGCCAATTTACCGAGGCGGATGGTAAAGGTAGTGATATTGAAAAGCTTATCCCCATCGATATCTGGGACATCTTTGAATATTGCGATCGCAACGGTAAAGACTAAGATAAACCAGGTCAATGCCCACACTGCTGCGGTGGGCATCATCACTTGTCCCTGTTGCAATGCCCAACTAAAGTGTAAAAACAGACCTAAATTAACGATTGCTCCCCGCACTGAAAAAATACATAGCGCTGCCCAAAAGGGAAACCGCTTTAGCCGGATTGGTGGCAAGGAATAGCATGTACCAATTGCCAAACCAATACTGACCATCAACAACAACCACGGTCCCAATAACCAAGCAAACAGTAGCGCTAGGATACCAGTTATCGCCACAATCCGCTGACCTTGTTGCAGAGAAAACTCCCCTGCAGCAATGGGAAGATGGGGCTTATTAATCCGGTCAATCTCCACATCGTGGACTTGATTTAGTCCTACAATATAGACATTACCGCACAAACAAGCAATCCAAGCTCCCAGCAGTTGACCGAATCCTTGCCAAGTCCAACCACTGTTAGTCATGGAAACGGCAATGGGATAGAGGGCAAAAATACTTAAACTCGTCCCAATAATCGTATGGGGACGAGAAAATTTCCAGAAACTGTACAGCCAAGCGGCTGGTTGCTCCAATAGATTAATTGAGGAAGGAGTAGATGCTTTAGAGGAAATCTGACTCATGGATCAGGTTAATGGTATTAGGGATTAAAGTTTAGGTTAATGGTTTTAGTACTTAATGCCTAGTGTAAGGGTCAGTGGTCAGCCGTCAGCCGTCAGTGGTCAGCTGTCAGCCGTTGGCCGTAGGCCAATGGCTGAATGCTGAATTCTGAATGCTGAATGCTTACCAAAAATCTTGGGTTTAAAGCCCCGTCCTTCTAGGACGGCTTTTTTAGATCTAGGCTTGACATTTTTATATCTGCTCTGTTAATATAAAAATGTATCGAAGGGGGTCGATATTCGTTCCCGTAGCGTGACCGTTCCCGTAGCGTGACCGAAGGTCAAGGTCAAGGTCAATGATAATACTAGAGTTTAAGGCGAAAGGGAAGGAATCCCAATATTCAGCTATAGACGAAGCTATCCGGACAGTCAAATTCATCCGAAATAGCTGTATTCGCCTCTGGTTGGATAATAAGGGGACAGGAAAAAGTGATCTTAGTAGGTATTCTAAAATTCTTGCCAAGCAGTTCCCTTTTGCTAATGAGTTAAACTCTACTGCCCGTCAGTCTGCATCTGAAAGGGCGTGGTCATCGATCGCTCGGTTTTACGATAATTGCAAGAAACAAATTCCTGGGAAAAAGGGTTTTCCTAAATTCCAAAAACGTGGTCGCTCTGTCGAGTATAAGAAATCAGGATGGAAATTATCCCCTGACAAGAAGTCGATAACGTTCACAGATAAAAAAGGAATTGGGAAGCTTAAACTCAAGGGTACCTGGGATTTGTGGCGTTTTGACAAGAAGCAAATTAATCGGGTTCGGATAGTCAAACGGGCTGACGGGTACTATGTCCAATTCTGCGTTGCAGTCGTAGCACGCGAAGACATAGATTCAACTGGTAAGACGATTGGGCTAGATGTAGGACTTAAAGAGTTTTATACAGATTCCGACGGCCATTCTGAACCTAGCCCCCGATTTTATAGAAAAGGCGAAAAGCGTTTAAAGTTTTGTCAGCGTCGGGTTTCCCGAAAAAAGAAAGGCTCATCCAACCGAAAAAAAGCCATAAATAGACTAGGCAGGCAACACCTCAGAATAAGTAGGCAACGTGAAGAACATGCGAAGAGACTCGCACGTTGCGTAATCCGTTCTAACGATCTGGTCGCCTATGAAGATCTCAGAGTCAAAAACCTAGTAAAAAATCATTGTCTTGCCAAATCTATTAATGATGCAGGTTGGTATCAATTCAGGAAATGGTTGGAGCATTTTGGAACTAAATTTGGTCGGATAACTGTTGCAGTAAATCCTGCCTATACAAGTCAAAACTGCTCCAACTGCGGTGAAGTTGTGAAGAAATCTCTCTCTACTCGAACCCATGCCTGTGAATGTGGATGCGAATTAGATAGAGATCATAACGCCGCCATTAATATCCGCAACAGAGCCATAAGTACGACGGGGCACGTCGGAACTTGGATTTTAAATCCTAACGCTTCAGGAGATCTAACCTCTACTCTTCTTGATTCCGGTCTGGAAGAGCCACGTTGGGTCGTTGAGTGAAGAATCCCCGCGCCTTTAGGCCGGGGAGTGTCAACTTAATCCCTAATCCCTAAAGCCCTACACCTGTACGGGAGTCCGATAATCTCTTCTCTCCTCGAAATTCCCTGCTGGTTCTTCCTCAAGATTGGTAATCAAACGAACCCCGCGCTTAAAGGTAAGGTAATGCCATGCCCACTGAATCATGACCAGCAACTTGTTATCAAATTCAATCAGGAAGAAGATGTGGATAAAAATCCAGGCTAGCCAAGCGGGGAAACCAGAGAACTTAACAAACCCCAAATCCACTACTGCGGCATTCCGTCCAATCACCGCTAAATTACCATAATCCTGAT
>NZ_JAAHIE010000929.1:0-2200 GCF_010671945.1 Moorena sp. SIO4E2 | reverse complement strand
AGCGTGGCCTACGGCCAGGGGAAAAGAATACCCTCAAATACTTACTTGGGTAGGACGCCGGTTTTTTCTAGGACTTCTAAATTCCATTTAAGGTATTAAAAATACTGTCTAACGGATTATAAATAACGCAAAATTCCCGATAATCTATTCAATATTTCGGCTCTAATGGCAATCTATTTGGTTGGCAGGTACTCGTTGAGGCGATGGTTTGAGTACTTACTTCATTCTTCTGACCCCAGGTATCCCATCCGGAACCAATAGGGTTGTACTACTATACAATCAAGTTTTATTGAAGTTATTGACGATCACTTTGCTGAATCAAATACCCAAGTAAGCCTGAATGACTCGTGGTGAGTTAGTCAGTTTGCATAAGATATGTTTGTTGGCAAAGTCATGTGATAATTACTTTGCCGACAATGAAGCAAGCCTTAGATGCGATCACATCTAGTTTTCTCCCGTAATTTTTTGTTCAAAACAGCCTCAAAGCCTTACACAACAAGGGGGTTACGATCGTAATTTTCTATACATACTGCGATCACACTACTTTTAGAATACAGCGAGTTTAAAAACACGCCCTAGCCAAAGTGACACCAGGGGCAATCTGAATAATTTTGCAGCTTTCGGTGTTTGAGGGGGATTAAACACCCGTTCATCAAAAGATGCAAATAATCCAAGTAAGCCGAGAGTTTTATTTTTGCAAGCTGCTACAGGTATTGGCAAACTTGACATACTCCCAGTCCTCGTCTCCTGTTAACGAAAGGGTTAGAAACAAGCTCTAAAACCATAGACAAAAGTTTGTTGATTAGGGTATGCTATTTTCTTTCTGATGATTTCCTGAATTCGGTAGAAATTAATTACCCATTTAATATGGTGCAAGCAAAAAGCTAATTCATACTCTTTATAGGGTGTGGGAAAGTTAAATAAACTATCGAAAATCAAAAAGTCTAAATCTTTCATCATTTTGATGACAACTGAGTTGGCACTAATTGTATAAACATTTTTGCGCCTCTCCATTGCATCATTAAAAGCTGCGTATAACAAAGATTTTCCAATCCCTTTGCCTCTATAATCTTCAAAGACAAACAATACAGCTATCTTAGTCCAATCTTTGTGGAAGTTATAACTCAAGCAAGCTCCAACAAGGTGGCAATCCTTATCTTCAGCAACCATTATATCTTCGGCCATCCATTCTCTTAAAGAGTAGCCAATAATTTTTGGGGTTGACATAATTTCTTTAATTAATAATTTGGCTTCCTGTTCTGTGATTTTTCTCTTGATAATTTTGTAGGCTTGTAAGGGAAATTCAAAATTCATAATCAATATATAATTTTTGCAGTGATGACAAATATTAAATAAACCAAAAATATGGTAATAATTACATAGAGGTTGAAATGCGAATTTAAAATATTAGTTAGTAGAGCGGAGATACCATTTTCTCTTTCAAATTTATTATAATCGCAATTGAGACAGAATAAACATAAAGAAGCCTTGCGAAAAGCAGCATGGTAATGGGAGAATCCCCAAAGAATCATTGCTAGTGGCATAATATTGAAGACATAGACAAGTATCTGATATCGCTGAGCAGCATCAGACAGGGTCTTTAGACCCCAATTATGCTCAAACAAGACGATAATACCGATACATAAAAATAAGACTGTATAACGACTAATTGTGCTAATAAATTTTAGAGAAAATTGTTTAAACTCTCTCTGAACCATATCTTCAACAAAAGAAGTATTAAGTGGTTTGTTTTCAAAATAATTTTGAATTTGTGTAAGGCGTTCTTGCAAAAAAATTGTTCTAGCTAAGTTTTGCTTTAAGTCTTGTACAGCTCCGTATAAACTAATGAAAACCCAGGCTAGGGCGAAAATATTGTAATTGATAATGGTGTAAGGTAAGTATAGGATATAAGGCGACCAAAAATTACTAAATAATTCATTATAATGTGGGTATTCTCTTTGAAGAGTAAGGGGACCAATCAGTAAATGATAGATAAATGAAGTGATAAAGATGGAAATACCAACAACAACAATTCCTCTTTGCCATCTTTTTATTGATAGTCGAGAACCTCGAACAAGCTCTCTAGCTTCTTCCCTCCATACAATACCAAGTAAGTAAATGGCACCAATTGCAAAGAGGATACTACGAAAAAACTCAATAATCGCCCCATCTTCTCCAAATTCTTTTTGCCAAGGTTCAA
>NZ_JAAHIE010000928.1:0-2200 GCF_010671945.1 Moorena sp. SIO4E2 | reverse complement strand
CTCAATATCCTAACTTCTGTGGAATCCCTTTAAAATAGAAAAAACATTATAAAAAACATTATAAAACATTAATTGGGCAAAACACCTCAAATAACTATGACTGTAGTTAATATACCTGTTGAAACAAGTCCCATAGTGTTGAAAATTCCGACTGTGTTAAGTTCCCTTGTAGTTGGTCAAACCATTGCTGTTTAATGTTCCCCATTCCCAGTTCGTAAGCATTCAGCCGTGAGCCTTGGCCTATGGCCACGCTACGCGAATGGCTCACGCTAGTTGAGGTGCTGTCAGCCGTCAGCTTAAAATAAAATTCAAAGTCTGGGGATTTACCCTTGGCCTTGGCCTTTGGCTGATAGCACCTCAACTAGCACCTCAAGTAGTCCATAGGCTGATACTTGAGGTGCTGATAGCTGATAACTTACCCCTGTTCCCTGGTTTGATCAGTAATTCAGAGGCACAATAGTGGTGCTCAAACCATAACTACTGAGTAATTTCAGCACCCGATCAATATTTTCGAGGGTTGTGAACAATCCGGCTTGCATCACAGTTCTTCCTTCAAAGGAGGTCAGGAAAGAATCGGGAATTAGCGATCGCATTAAATCTTGTTGCTGCTCACTCTCAGCATTTACCAAAATCCGGTAACCCTGACTGGGTAGAGCTGAAGTAGGATTATTCTCTTGAGGTCCCCTTTGTTCCGAGTTTGATTGGGTACTTGTAGAAAACACTGGAATTGAGCTACCTGAATTGGAGCTAGCACTAGTATCTTGATTACTAGTATTTTGATTAACCGGTGTACTGATCTGACTAGACATTGACATCATAACGTTAACCTCCTCAGTCGAGGCTGCTGCCGGTGTTGGTTTTGACCTGTCACTTGACGCATCAATCACTTCCTGTGACGGTGAAGCTGTAGTAAAACTGCTAGAATCCTCTCCTGGTTTAGGTGAAGATGTTGGTTCCTCAAAAGATGACTGCTCCTGATTTTGAATAACTTTCAGAGTTAGGGGTGTCAGGGGTTGAGAATGTGAACGTTGAGTCCTAGCATCAGAAGGCTGTTGGGTTTGAGAGGTTTCCTGACTCTGAGTTTGGGACCTTGCTGCTGGTCTAGAAGATTCAGTACTTGCAGAATTATTTAGTGCTGCGTCTTTGCTGATGTTATCAGTCGAGGTAGATGCCTGAGACTCCAAACTCGATGGAACGGGAAATGAAGCTGCTGAGACCTGAGCAGATGTCGGTTCCTTTGTAGGTTCCTTCTCGGCAGGTGGTTGGGATGGGACGACTTGGCTGGGGGTGGTTGGATTCTCCTGAGAATTAGGCTTAGTCTTCTGTGAGTTATTAGAGTTTTCTGCCATGACAACGGCTTGGTTATCAGAAGCATCAGGTGTACTGGCTGGTTTACTAACAGCTGGTTTACTAAAAGCTGGTGTTTCAACCTCCGACTTTTGAATGATATCGTTTTCAGTTTTTACTGAATTAACCTCACTTTTAGTTTCCTGCCCTAGCTGATTACCAAAAGCAATCACAGTAGGCTCAGACTCCTGATTGTTAATGTCAAACCGCCCATTGCCTCGAAATGTATTGTTTAATTTATTGTTTAATGTATTGTTTGTTGATTCTGGTGAATTTCCCCAATCCGGATTAGCTCCGACCTTGAGGACTAATCCATCCAGTTGGGAATTTTCAATGAGGTTATTCTGGAAAAATGGTTGAGCATTGGTTTCAACCACTACCCCATTTTTATTGCCAGTGATGCGATTATTAACGATATGGGGTGCAACGTTTTCGGCAATCAGAATTCCTAAGTCATTATTTTCAAATACATTGTCATCCACTTGAGTGTTTGAGGTTCCGTAAATACTGAGCCCATTGCCTTTATTGTTGTAGAAGTAGTTACTGCGAATTGTTGGTGTACTATTTCCCTCCACAGCAATCCCACTTTTGGTATTCCCAGTTAAGGTATTGTCTTCCACTAAAACCGAACCGACTTCCAGCCACAAACCATAACCTTCTGGATTAGTATTGTTAAGGGTCACGCCAGAAATAATCGTTTGGTCAGCACCTACGATTAGGACATCGTGACTAGCAGCCGTGGCACTAACAAAGGTACCACCGCCGCGAATCACCACATCGTGACCTCTAGTGCGGGGGTTGCCCTGTAGCTTGATACCGGGTTTCAGAAGTAGGGGGAAGGTTTCACCCATGT
>NZ_JAAHIE010000927.1:0-2205 GCF_010671945.1 Moorena sp. SIO4E2 | reverse complement strand
TTAATATCCTAATAATTGCTGTTGACTGTTGCTAGCATGCCTATTGCTAGCATGCCTATTGCTAGCATGCCTATTGCTAGCATGCCTATTGCCTGTTGCCTGTTGCCTATTGCCTTGCTAACCCAGACCTATGCTGCTACTTTCACACCACTAGCACCGAGAATAATACGCACAGTAATAAACTCACTGGGAATAGCAGGTGCTAGACCAATTTCTGTGACTACCATCCCTGCTTCCCGCACTTCGGGTGGGTTAGTTTCAGCATCACATTTAATGTAGAAAGCTGTTTGTTCTGTTGGTCCTTTAAGGGCACCTTGCTGGAGTAAGTCTTCAAAATAGGCGGTCAACTCTCGCTCAATCCGTACCCATAACTTCAGCTCGTTTGGCTCAAAGGCCAGATCTGCTAGGTTCAGTTCCAGCCATCTGCCCACTGTCAGGAATAGCCGTTTTACGTTGACATAGATCCAATTCGCTTCATCGCTGAGGGTACGTGCTCCCCAAACTCGAATACCTCGTCCGGGAAAGGCACGCAGGCAATTAACCCCAAGGGGATTGAGAATGTCCTGCTCGCGATTGGTCAGATTGAACTTTAGATCCACTATTCCTTCAATAGTTTCGTTGGCTGGTGCTTTGTGAACGCCAAATTGTTGATCGCTACGGGCGTAAACTCCAGCAATGTGACCACAGGGGGGCATCCAGTCGGGACCGTTTTCAGCTTTAATCCAGGGATAATACAAAGCACCGTTTTTGCCTTGCAGTTTCGACCTTTGCTCTGTTACCCTCTCTAGAGACTGAGTCACCTGTACTGCTACTGGAGGGAGCGAGTCTAAGATGGCAAAGCGATCGCCAAGCAGATCACAGTGTTCTAAGATGACATTCTGCATCCTCAACACGTCATCCTGGTCAGGGTTTCCCCGCATTAGATCTGGCACACAGACCAAATCGATCTCATTCAAGGATGCGATCGCTCCTAGTCCTCCACTATCATCTCCCGGTCCTCCCAGTGCTTCTGTGATAGAAACTGTGTCTTCTAGCCGCACAACCAAGCAGAAGCTGCCACCATTCTCAAAGAACCCACGCACAGCATAAGCTAGGTAACCGTCAGCTAGAGGCTGACCAAAAGTTTCTGTGAATTGGGACCATAGGGTAAGTGACTGCGGGGAGTTAATTGGTCCAGTCTCGGCAAACCCTAGGAATACAGGTACACCTGTGAACAGTCCAGGGGCTGGTTTAGGGAATATCTCCTCTCGGTAGACACCTGGTGTCAGTTGCTGGGAAGTTACCATACTTTGATCTTCCTTGTTCCTATGGATTTGGGGTGTAAGCTTTGGGGTGTAAGCTTTGGGGTGTAAGCTTTGGGGTGGGACCCGGGCGCGCGCTGTGGGAAGATTTTGAGCAAAAAAACCCTACTCCCTACTCCCTACTCCCTACTTCCCTACTCCCTACTCCCTACTGGCCTAGCTACCACTAGGTCCTGCCCACTGGCTCAGGCGGAAGATCACAAATTCAGCTGGCTTGGTCACTGCTACACCAATTTCTGTTACCACCTGACCTAAATCTCTGACTTCTGGGGGATTGGTCTCTTCATCACACTTGACGTAAAAGGCTTCCTCAGGTGTATTCCCAAATAAAGCCCCTGTACTCCAGACATTGGTTAGGAAGGCGTTAATATTACGGGTAATCTGCGCCCAAAGTTCAGGATTATTGGGTTCAAATACCATCCACTGAGTACCTTCGTCAATAGATTCCCGCAGATAATTGAACAGGCGGCGGACGTTGATGTACTTAAATTCTCCATTGGCATCACCACCGATGGTGCGTGCTCCCCAGACTCGAATATTGCCATTGAGATTACGGATGCAATTGATGCCTTGAGGGTTGAGTCCATCCTGCTGGGCTTTGCTGATGTTGTACTTGAGACCCAATGCTCCTAATATTGTTTCATTCGCTGGGGCTTTGTGGACTCCTCGTTGTGTATCGACGCGGGCATAGAGACCGGCGAGATGACCACTGGGCGCTACATAGAGCAGACCATCGCCTTTGGGGTTCTGTGTGTTGGTGGCTGGATCGAAGACTTGAATCCAGGGGAAGTAAAAAGCGGCATAATCAGATTTGCTAGGTACATTGCCATCCCCTGGTTGCAGTGTTTTCCAAGTATCATCCAAATTTTCCTGACTATCCAAGATTGCGAAGCGATCCTGGGTC
>NZ_JAAHIE010000926.1:0-2209 GCF_010671945.1 Moorena sp. SIO4E2 | reverse complement strand
CATTCCACCAAGATGCCCATTCCACCAAGATGCCCATTCCACCAAGATGCCCATTCCACCAAGATGCCCATTCCACCAAGATGCCCATTCCACCAAGATGCCCATTCCACCAAGATGCCCATTCCACTGATTTGACAAACAAGCTTGTAGGGTGGGCAAAAAGCGATGCAGCGCGGTCTTGGGGAGGCAGTGCGGTCTTGGGGAGGCAGCGCGGTCTTGGGGAGGCAGCGCGGTCTTGGGGGTTTCCCCCATGAGCGACTGCCGTGGTTCCCCCCATGAGCGACTGCCGTGGTTCCCCCCATGAGCGACTGCCGTGGTTTCCCCCACTCGCTATTGCATCAAGACACATTTTGATTCACATGAGTCTTCTAGATAAGATAACTTTGCCCACCCTACTTTAATTGGCGTTGCTGAATTAAGGAATGAAGGTGCGATCATCTGGTTTTATGAATGCCCCCTAAATCCCCCAATTCTGGGGGACTTTGATAGTATAGTTCCCCCCAAGCGAGCAATCCCTCGCTTGGGGGGCTAGGGGGGCGAAACCATACCCAGAATGAGCAACACCCTACTTTAATTGGTATTTTTTTAACTTCTCTCAGAGGTTGTCTGAGAAGTCTCATTTGCTACATCCAAGCCCCCTAAATCCCCCGAGCGAGCAATCCCTCGCTCGGGGGACTTTTAGCAGCAAATTGATTCTTGTTCCCCCCAAGCGAGCAATCCCTCGCTTGGGGGGCTAGGGCGTGTTTTCAAAGTTTTCCGCCAGATGATGATCCCCCCCAGCCCCCCTTAAAAAAGGGGGGAGCCATACTCAAAGTCCCCCTTTTTTAAGGGGGATAATGGGGGATCTCCGAGGCAAGAAAACACGCCCTAGGGGGGCAAAATTCAGTATAAAAAAACTTTTCAGATATCCTCTCAATTTACGCTGAAACTCAGGAGTAAGTTGCACCTCAACTAAGGGAGCATCAGTCAAGGTCAATTCCCTCCCAGATTTGAGAAATGGGTAAGGTTTGTCCAGTCACAGCTTGCTGCCAAGACTTGCTAAAACTTTCTGCTGAAAACTCAGTATTATCACCTTCTGGTATAGATTGAGTTTCTAGGGCATGGTTCTTTTGAATAATTGTGGATAGTATTTTGAGTAGTTCAAGCTGCTCTGCTAATGAAAGCGACTGAGCAATGTTGACCGCTTCTTGAACCTGTGATTTCATTAATCTCCTCTATTTATAATTTAATTGTCTACACCAAAATAAAATAATATTCTTTACCAATTCCCGATTCCCGATTCCCGATTCCCGATTCCCCATTCTAAATTCTAAATTCTAAATTCTAAATTCTAAATTCCCTAAATTGGTAACTCCTTCCCTGCAACCTTCAAGCCTTCAGTTACCTCCAATTTGCCATTAATTTTAATAGTTTTTGATGGATTAAGAGGGGACAATTCGATATCACCTTGCTCAGAAATATTAAGGCGTAACATTTCCTTTCCTTTCATCTTGATCACAAGCCCCGCCTTTGCCTCTGAGACATCCAACACCAGCTCATCCTTAATCGTGATTCCCTTCTCAGCAACAATGCCTTTCTCAGCAACAAAGGTTCCCGTTGCCGTTACCTTCTTATTCGTTTCTAGGGAAATACCATCCTCTTGATGTAAACAAATTAGAGCATGACCAGAGCTATTTTCTCCATTAGGACATTGATCATCTGTGCCCTCACACCAACCATTTTCATCAGGTTCCTCAATGGGGCCAGGCATATCATAAGGACAGATGAAAATTTTGAGGTAAACAGGATGGTCCCCTTTTACCTCTTGAATTGAGCCATCCTTAAATTTATAATCGCTGTTTGCCCCTTTGATTCTAACCATTACCCCACCTTGGTATTTCTCGCCTTGGCCTGAATTGAATTAATCTTCTCTGTTGGCACCATCACCGGACAGGGAGCGCCGAGATTACCCACATGGGTGTGGGTAGCCAGAATAATATCGTCATTATCACCAACAGCATTAGCCGGTAACCGTCCACCAACTTGCACAGAAGCCGTGGTTGCATCCCCAATCTTGATCGAACCTACACTTTTGACGGTGACATTAGAGCTAGCTGCATCAATGGTGATGCCGCCACTTTCAACTTTAATCTTGCAGGTGCCGTTATCAATAGTGATATTACCACCAGATAAAGCCACAGTACATTTTTCATTTTTCAGGGTGGCATCA
>NZ_JAAHIE010000925.1:0-2210 GCF_010671945.1 Moorena sp. SIO4E2 | reverse complement strand
ATAAATATCGGGTGTGGCGGGGTGGTTCCTGCTACACCTTGCCTAAAAACTGCCGTTCTGGGTCTCGCGGCGTCTTTAATCCGGCCTTGAGGCACCTCGTCGGCAATATTGGTTTTCGTGTGGTGTGTGCCCAGGAGTGGACTCCGTAACCCTTTACCCTTTTCCCAATGTGGAACAGGCTTCCAGCCTGTGATAGGCGGGCAAAATTTTTGGTATGGCAGTTGTAGTAAAGGTTAAGATATATTTCTGCGTTGAAGCTTCCTACTCCCTAAGAATTTTTCAAACTAAATAATTTGGCAAAAAGGCATGGATATAGCCTAAAAGTGTGATTTAATGACGTCTAAAGTGTTAGAGGGTTTTTTTAGCTATTAGGTGAGCTTGACCTTGGCGAATTAAATTCACCACGGGTCGCACCTGAGGTACACAGGATTTTTTCCCTGTTCCCTATTCCCTGTTCCCTAGAGCCTAAAATTATGACTTTGAAAATTTTCTGTGACCAGAACTATCTGCCAGAGGGCATGACCTATGAGGCAATCCTATACCCCTTTTGGGGCAAGCCTCCCGAAAATCCTGAGGATCCCATTAGTAGTTGTTTTGACCACTATGTAGAGATTGGAAAGTCTCTATTTAAGATGTCGTCTCTGGAGGAAGCAGATTTTGCAATTGTACCAGTTAATTGGGCACTATGCAATTCTGAATTGGAACATAAAGCCAGACAATTAGCAGAAAACGTTAAATCAGCAGGCAAGCCCTTAATCAGTTTTTTTGGTGGAACTTCTTCCCATCTTAACTTACCGATTGAAAGTGATTTTGTATTCCGTAACTCCCTCTATCGATCCCTTAGAAAAAACAACGATTTTACCCTACCTCACTGGAGCGAAGACTTTGTTGAAAACTATCTGGACAACAAACTCAATATCCGCCAAAAATGCTTAAAACCGGTAGTTGGTTTCTGTGGTTATGCCGTCAGGAAAAATCCCAAAACCCACTTAAAATTTTTATGGTCTAGAGTCAAAAAGAATGTCTTGAACTTGACAACTACTATTCCTCCCTATAATTGGGGACATGTGTTAAGAGGTCGAGCCTTAGATATCTTAGCCAAAGACCCTAACATAATCACCAACTTTCTGATTAGAGAACGCCCAGTTTTCTTCAATCAACCGGACTTCAAGTTGAAGCAAAAGCATCGGCTGGAATTTGTGTATAACCTAATAGACAGTGACTATATCTTCTGTTGCCGTGGCTCAGGTAACAATTCCTTTCGCTTCTATGAAGCATTGTGTTGTGGCAGAATTCCAGTTCTTGTAGATACCGATTGTGTGCTTCCCTACGACTTTGACATTGATTGGAAGAAATACTGTGTTTGGATAAAGGAGAATGAACTTCATTTAATTGGCGATAAAATTGCTGAGTTTCACGACAATCTATCATCCCGGGAATTTGTAGATTTACAGTATGAGTGTCGCCGGATTTGGAAAGAACGAGTATCCCCAGAAGGGTTCTTTCGTAATTTTCATCGTCATCTGCCTATAGCAAAGGGAACAGGGAACAGGGAACAGGCAACAGTAGGGTGCATCTGATATAGCGCTACGCGCAAGTCAGAAGTTAGAAGTCAGAAGTCAAAAGTAAGCTAGGACTAGGTTTCGGAGTTTAGAAATGTCAAACATCTAAATGCGTAGTGCTATTTTTGTAAAAAAGAAGGGAAGTGTGGGGCGGGGGCGCGGGAATTTTATTAGAATTTTTGCCTAATTTCATAAAATCGAAACTAGCAGGTGAGTTTGCACGATGAAAGTCACAACTAAACTAGCACAATTAAGGGCGTTGCTGAATTAAGGAATGAATGCGCGATAATCTGGTTTTATTAAAGCCCCCTAAATCCCCCAATTCTGGGGGACTTTGAGAGTTTTTCCCCCCAGAATTGGGGGGCTAGGGGGGCGAAACCATACTCAGAATCAGCAACGCCCAATTAAGAGCTAATTCCGGAAATATAAGTTACGAAGAAATTTCTGAATCTACGGGAATCGATCGGCAAGAATTAAGGGAACTTGAAAATGGGGAAGCGAATGCGATGAAGCGTTCGCAAAGCGTGGCCCAAAGGCCTCAGCTTCCGCTAAGAGCGATCGCTTTTACTACCCTCGCTCAACTCTGCGCCTTCTTTCACTGTAGTCCCAACGATTTATTGATTGTAGACTGGGAGGGGGAAGAAATAG
>NZ_JAAHIE010000924.1:0-2216 GCF_010671945.1 Moorena sp. SIO4E2 | reverse complement strand
GAATCATCAATAAATGGTTGAATGACATGGGTTTGGAATTAAAACCAAGCAAAACTAAAATTACCCATACTTTTGAAGGTTTTGACTTTATCGGATTCAATATCCGTCAATACAAGGTAGGTAAAACACACTCAAAGCAAGGTTTTAAAACCATCATCAAACCATCGGAGAAAGCAATTCAAAAGCATTATGGGCAACTCACAGAAGTTATATACAGACATAGAGCTGCCCCCCAGAAGGCTCTGATTAGCCAACTAAAACCTATTGTAAGAGGATGGTGCAACTACAACAAATCTGTATGTAGTAAGGAAACATTCTCAAAAATAGACTATCTGCTTTGGAACAAGCTTCAAAGATGGGGATACAGGAGACACCCAAATAAATCAAAAACCTGGGTAAACAGGAAATACTGGGGAACAAAGGCAGAAAAAGCCAAAAAACCCTGGGAGGCCGACAAAGTAGACAATTGGGTATTTCAAAGCGAAGAAATATTTCTTCAAAAACATGCCAAAACAGACATAGTTAGGCATACAAAAGTACAAGAAACTCGAAGCCCCTACGACGGAGACCTGATTTACTGGAGTACCAGAATGCAGAAACATCCTGAGATGACCAGTCAAAAGGGAAAGCTTTTGAAAAGGCAAGAAAGGAAATGTGCTCATTGTGGTCTTACCTTCAAGGAAGGAGATTTGTTAGAAACGCACCACATACTACCACGCACATTAGGTGGAAAAGACGAAACTCAAAATCTTGAGTTACTACACCTCCACTGTCACGACGCCAAACACGGTACTAAAATTAACTCTAATGAGTTAGATGAAAACCCGTTTTAGAGGTACCAATGACAATGGTTCCTATGATGAGGAGCCGTATGATGCGAAAGTGTCACGTACGGTTTTGAAGACGAGTCAGTGAGGCGACTCACCGGCTTAGTTTAATCCAGGGCGGAATCAGAGGTGAAACAGATTAGCCACACTGCCGCTAACGGGGAGGTGACACGGGTAAACAAATCCTAGAAAAATGTCTAATCCGGAAGCCACAATCTGAACAAAATACAATGTGGACTTCATCCTCTCATTCTCATAGTGTTCTGGTAGGGATAACTATAAACTCCGAGAAGAGGATAGGCAAATTGGATTGCCCTAAATCACCAGAATAATCTGTTGGATGGAACGAATAAAAACGACAGCAAAAATATGGGTCTGAGGATAGGTCGTAACCTCGGTAAGTTATGCCAAACTTAATCCCCACTGTCGGGTAAGATGCGCTCAAAACTGGGCGCGGGTATCCAGAATACACAAACTCTAAGAAGAGCATAGTTAGACACATGAGAAAACAATCTTATAGTGAACTGTGGAAAGGACAAAACTGGAAGCAACTCCGGAAGAATCTCTTCCGCCTACAAAGACGAGTGTATAAAGCGGTTCAAGCTGGTGACTTGAGGAAAGCAAGGTCTATACAGAAGCTGATTCTGAAATCCCGTTCGGCACAGTTATTGGCCATCCGTCAAGTGACACAGCTCAATCAGGGCAAGAAGACCGCCGGTATCGACGGAAAAACTGCCCTAAAATACAGCGAACGGTTTGAATTACTTGAAAGACTAGTATCCAGTGCGGAAAATTGGACGCACCAAGGGTTACGGGAAATCCCAATACCCAAGAAAAACGGGGGTACAAGAATGTTGAAAGTACCGACTATAGCTGATAGAGCATGGCAATGTCTAGCAAAATTTGCTCTCGAACCAGCACATGAAGCCAAGTTCCATGCCCGGAGTTACGGATTCAGAACAGGCAGAAGTGCTCATGACGCCCAGAAACAGATATTCAACAATCTGAGTTCCAACAAAAACGGCATAAATAAGAGGGTAATCGAACTGGACATCAAGAAGTGCTTCGACAAAATCTCCCACAAATCCATCATGGATAAGTTAATTGCACCAGCAAGTTTAAAGACTGGGATATTCCGCTGCCTCAAGGCCGGAGTTGACCTGGAATTTCCTGAGCAAGGAACACCGCAGGGAGGTGTAGTCAGTCCACTTCTAGCCAACATAGCACTTGACGGAATAGAGGAGATTCATCCTAGCGTCCGATACGCAGACGATATGGTAATTTTCCTAAAGCCAAAAGATAACAGCGAAAAGGTACTGAATAAAATCAAAGCCTTCCTCGCCGAAAGAGGGATGGAAATTAGTGAAGAAAAGACCAAGATAACCAAAA
>NZ_JAAHIE010000923.1:0-2222 GCF_010671945.1 Moorena sp. SIO4E2 | reverse complement strand
TGGTTGCTTCAGGAGTACCGAAGGATAGGATTGTTCTTGCTTTTCATCCCCCCGAGATTCGTGAACATACTGGGTATGCGATCGCATAGTGTTTGCTGATAAGTTCTATGACAGTCAATTTACCTCTCAAATTATAAAAACTGCCGATAAATTTACTCTAATTCACTGCGAAGTCAGTATATTGACGTACAGCAGGTTCTTGAAATGCTAGTACAATATCAGTCTTTGGTACTCCCAATTTGACGAGTTCGTTGGCAAAACCAATTTCAGTTCCATCATGATGTATCCAAATTTTGGCATTTTTGATGCTGAAATGTAGAACACAACCATACATGGGTTGGCGGTTTTTCCAACCAGTGTAAACAACTTGATAATGGTCGTGGTCTGAGTCAAAAATTAAGGCAGCTTCAACATCTTGATCAGATGGACTTTTACTGGCATAATCACTCAGAAGTTGTTTAATGTATTGGCGATACTGGATTATTTTTTCCATTCTAAAATCACCTCTTCAGATAAGCAATCTATGCAAATCTTGATACAAAACCATTATACAATAATCAACTTCTTTTAGAGTTCTAAGTTATTGTGGGTTAGATCGGCGATTGACCGTAGGTCACGCTACGCGATGAAGCGTTTCGGCAAAGCCGACGCTACGCGAACGCAAAGCGTGGCCTACGGCCTCAGCTTCCGCGCTTGTGCGATTGACCGTAGGTCACGCTACGCGATCGCGTATAGCCCTAGGCCAATAAGTTAGGACATAAGATTCAGGGAGCGGTCAGGATTCCGCCTTGAAAAATGTCCTAAGCTGAACGCCTATTACCATACTATATGAGGTATGTCTAGAGTGTGTCATGGGCTTGTTTGCTTGAGGTAAGAGACATTTGGCTCTTTTGCGCCGTAACCCACCAATAATCTTTTGATTTTCTCTTTTATCTCAGTGTCTGCATTCTTCGGCAGCCTTTCTATTGGTTTTCGGTAATCGTTATCAATTACTTCCGGATCGGCATCTCGATCGAGAAGCGTTTTAATTATAGGAATATTCAGCTTACTTACCGCGATCCCTAATGCATTCATTCCACTAAATCCGCCAGCTTCATTGATTGTGTCTTTTGCTCCGTGATTGAGGAGCAGTTTAACCATTTCTATATTTTCTTCCTCTACACTCCATCTCAGAGGAGAATTGCCTTCATTATCCTTGACATTAGGATTAGCTCCCGCTTTCAATAGTAAGCTTACTATCTCTTTGTGGCCGCCCCACATAGCCATGAGTAATGGATTAGAATCCCGGTCTAGATTCCAAGCATTGACATCAGCTCCGGCTTTTATCAAAAGTTTTACAATTTCTATTTTTCCTCCATAATCAACTTCATCTATCGCTTCTTGTAAGGGAGTCCAGAAAGGGGGATTAGGCATGTAAAAATTAACGTCGAGACCTTGTTCAATCATCTTCGCAAGATTACTATCATCATGGTATCGAATTATCTCAAAAATATCTTTATTGTTCATTTTAATTAACAAAAATAAGATGAGGATAAACTACTTTAAACTCAATCCTTGAGATTACTAGTAACGTTCAAGGCTTGAGCTAAAAATATTCTTTATATATAATCTCCATAATTGTCTAATAGCTCTTGGCAGTTTTCCAGTGCATTCCTCATTTGATTGAGAGCATCTGTGTGTCTTTGATCCGGTTTTCCACCAAAGCATTCATCTTGTATTTGTTGTCTTTGATCAATACATTCTTGTAGAATTTTAATTCTGTTAATAACATGGTTTTTCGTTATTCCTTTGACTGATCTTCCTTTGAGTTTTTTCCCGGCTTTTAGCTTATCCAAAGCTGGCTTACACCCAGGCAGTGGTATAGAACCACAAATTGCATCTTTTTCCCCTTGGAGTCTCTCAAGGACTTCATCTTCACAGGTCTGATTTGAATGTTTTCTATCTCTTTCCGCTTTTTTTTTGCCATCTTCACTTTTACTTCTTCGACTTGTATAATCATAATCCCAATCTTTTCCCCCATCAATAACTGTGATAGAGCTGAAGATAGGATGTTTATTCTTGGTAAGATTGGCAGCTTTTATTGCATTAGCTTTAGGTAAGCATTCAGCTATCAGCCAAAGGCCTTTGGCCACGCTTTCGGCAAAGCCGACGCTTCGCGAACGCGAACAGCTATCAGCCAAAGGCCTTTGGCCACTGGGCATAGCCCACGCTACTTGATGTGC
>NZ_JAAHIE010000922.1:0-2231 GCF_010671945.1 Moorena sp. SIO4E2 | reverse complement strand
CAGTCCTTTGACATGCAAGCTAAAATCATTACTGGGTAATAAGTTCAGCCCATCAGTTACTTAGGGCTTGCTGAAAAAGTATTTGGGTAGGGTTGACATCTCCCCCACTTAAAAGAGGGGGATTCTATAAGGATGTTACGAAGGAGGGTAAACCCGTCCTTCTTCACTTTTATATCGATATGATTTAGACATGGAATTGAATAAATCGTATCGATGTGGAAGTGTCAAAGCTTCCCTAGCCACCTTGGTCATGTCAAAGGACTGTGTGGTTACTTTTCGTAGGATATTGGCAGCGCCGTTAGTATCGGCGTTGATCAAATTTCCTGAGGCTGTTCTATACAATCCACGCCTAACTCTTTTTCCGGAAGGGTTCCATCCTGCGGGTTTTTCACCATATTTCGGCAAGGAATCTCCATCCAAGAAAGACGCTTTACTCGTATACGACTCCTCAGTCGTTATTAGCTTAATTCCATATTCAGAACAAAGCTGTCTTAGTCTTTCTATCAATCGTTTAGTGGGGATAATTACATTTTTCTGATTCCCACTTCTTCCCATGTTGGAGCGTTGTTTTTGTCCTTCATTCCATCCGAAAACAATGTTTCCTATGCCGTCAGCCAAGCAGCGATTTACAATAAATCTAGCTGCCTTGTTTATAGCGTCGCGCATTTGGTTGTTGCGCTTTAATTGAATACGATCAAGATTAGAATCCCAATAAAAATCCGATTTACCAGCTTTGTGTTTAGCGACTAAGCGGGCATGCCCCTGATTCATTGATTTAAGTTTTTTTCCATCAATGATAAAACTTTGACCTAAGGTGGTCACGCAGGTGAGCCAGTTGTCTCCACCATGATCTATACCCAGGGCTTGAGAATAATCCAATTTGCTATTAACAGAAACTGGTTTTTTTCCGTCGTCAATGACCCAGTCAATCCATAGCTGCCCGTAACAGGGGCGGATTGTAACTTCTTTTACCCAATCTGAATCTATAAAATCAGGAAGTTCAAGAGATATCTTGGTTAGTAATTCTGGCTTACTTTCTTTGCTTACAGATGGGTAAAATAAACCTTCTTTGTAAGTCAAGGCTTGTCTTGGAAAAGTAACAGACGCTAGGCCGCCTTTCTTCCTATATCTAGGAAATTTTGGCCTGTCTACACTTCCTTTGTAATAAAGTCCGACTAACTGATTGTAGCTAGCAATTGCTTCCCCTACCGTCTTTAAGGTTTGTTGAGCGGATTGTGCCGCCATTCCTTTGTAATGGGGACTGAGCTTCAAAGCTTTATCTAGTTCTGGATACCTAGTCGCACATTTGTAAGTCTTCCAGCCACATTTAAGTTCATCTTTGCACCAGAAAGTAGTGTAAGCATCCTGGTCTTGTAGCCATTGATAATGTTTTTGCTTGGCGTAATATATGGCGCAATTATACAAGCTATTTGCTTGTTCGCATTGAAAGACCCAAAAAGCCTTTTCTTCGTCTGAAAACGTCGCTCTTACCGGTATTGTTCTGTACAATTTGCTTCGCCTCTTTGTATACCATTATCATTGATACTACATCCCTCGTCAACAAAAATTGGGAACAATGGCAAAATTATCCTCAAAAGACCATGAATACCGCCGTACCGAAGGATCTCTGTCATCAATCAACTATCATTTCGTTTTTGTGCCAAAACGTCGAAAGCCAGTGCTAGTAGAGCATGTAGCTCGACGACTTCAAGAGATAATCTTCAATTTAGTTTAGTATCTGAACATGGTTGGAACTTGATCGCCCTAGAAATAATGCCTGACCACGTCCATCTATTTATCAATGCCCCAACTCATGAATCTCCTGCTGAAATAGCGCGATGGATAAAAGGACGAGCTTCTCATCATTTAAGAAAGGAGTTTCCAAGTTTGAAGAAATTACCATCACTTTGGACTCCAACCTATTTCGTAGCGTCAACAGGTCAAGTCAGTACTGAAATAGTCAAAAAATATATCGAGAGCCAAAGAGGTAAATAGCCAGGACACGACGCAGGGCTGTTTCATTGTCGATGTAAAAATTTTTTCTGAGGTTCTGAAACCGCCTTGAAGTAACGGCTTCACCCTTTTTTTATTATTTAAGTATTTCAACCTAAAAAAGTCTTAAATTCTCTAAGCGCAAAAAGCTTGGGCAACGGAATAAAAAAGCGAATGATATCAACAAAACAAAAAGCGTTCGCCGATACTGTAAAATAAAAGCGAACGCTATTTAATTA